>JADZFI010000370.1 GCA_020850025.1 Saprospiraceae bacterium | reverse complement strand
GCGCAACTGGCCCATATCGGCAGCCCTATATATGGTGATGTGCTTTATGGCGGCCATTTTTGGCGGGACCATGAAATCAAATTGCACGCCGTGCGTTTATCCTTCCGGCATCCGCGCTCCAATGCACCTATGACCATTGAAGCTCCCTGGAACGCCTGGCTGTTCTAACGCAGACACACTCCAGCCCCAAACCAGTTTCAGTATATGATCAAGTCCTTTTTACTTTCCTTGTCCTGCCTGCTTACTCCGGCCTTGCTGCCGGCACAGATGGACAATCAGATCCTCGACCCTGATATTTGCGCCGTGCAGCTTAACCTGGCCGGCTCGCCTCTTTCCATGCCCATTGTGAACCTTAATACCCCCAACAATGCGCTGGTATTGCAGTTCGATCACATGGGCGATCAACTGAAGGACTATAAATACACCCTGATTCACTGCGATAGCGACTGGCAGCGCTCCGACCTGAGCGACAATGAATACATGTACGGGTTTACCGACGACCGCATTACTCAGGTGCAGCCTTCTTTCAATACCCTGGCACAGTACACCCATTACACCCTCGGGCTTCCCAATCAGAACATTCGCTGGACCCGCTCAGGGAACTATATCCTGCAAATGTTTGATACCGACGACGACCGGCTGGTACTACAACGGCGTTTTATGGTCGTGGAACCCCTTTGGCGCATTGATGCCGAATTTGTGCGCGCCTCTAAAGTGGACAAACAGGACACCCACCACGAGATTGATTTCACGGTCATCCCCAAGGGCGTGCGGGTATCGATGCCTCAAAACGATGTGAAAGCTTTTGTACTGCAAAACGGCAGGTGGGACAATGCCCTGGGGCCGCTAAAGCCCTTTATTACCAGAGGCGATAATCTGGTGTTTGACTATCAGGACCAGATCATTTTCCCGGCCGGCAAGGAGTTTCGCTTTTTCGACATCCGGTCGTTCGACTACCGGGGGGAATTTGTGCGCAGCATAGTGGAAATGCCCACTTACTTTGAAGTCACCCTGCAACCCGACGAATCGCGCTATGACCGGCCGGTCATTTTCCGTCCGGATGCCGACGGGCGCTTTGTAATCGACAACAACAATGCCAACCAAACCCTGTTGCAGTGCGATTATGCTGCGGTATTGTTTTCCCTAAAACAAAACCAGGAGCTCGACGATGCCGATGTCTATGTGTTCGGCGAGTTATCCGACTGGCAATTGAAGCCGGAGTTTAAAATGAAATATGATGAACAGTCGCGCGTGTACTGGTGCGAAGCCTGGCTGAAACAGGGGCATTATAATTATCAGTACATGGTGGTAGATACCCGCACCGGCAAGCCCGACCCGGACGGTTTTGAGGGGAACTGGTTTGCTACCGGCAACCAGTACACCATACTGGTTTATTTCCGGCCATTTGGCGCCCGCTTCGACCGGCTTTTGGGGGCCGTAACCCTGAACAGTGCAAGAAGATAGTCATGCGATATTTTATCACCCTATCGTACCTGGGCACCCAATACGCAGGTTGGCAGATACAACCCAACGCAGATTCCGTTCAGTCTACGCTGGAAAAAGCCTTAAGCACCATACTTCAGGAAAACATCGAAATAACCGGCTGTGGACGCACCGATGCCGGCGTACATGCCAAAGATTACGTGGCGCATTTTGACGCCATCAAACCCCTGCCCCACTCTTTTCTGATCGGAATCAACAGCCTGTTGCCCCCCGACATTGCTATTCACCAGATCAAACCAGTTCATGCGGATGCACATGCGCGCTATGATGCTTTTGAGCGCAGCTATGAGTACCATCTCGGCCTTCGAAAAGACCCGTTTTCAACTCAAACGGCCTGGTTTTACCCAATGTACGCGCAATTGGACTTTAACAAAATGCAGGCAGCCGGCGCACTTCTTCTATCATTTGAACACTTTTATCCATTTTGTAAAACCGACAGCGGACTG
The DNA here is from genome assembly GCA_020850025.1 of Saprospiraceae bacterium. GTDB lineage: Bacteria > Bacteroidota > Bacteroidia > Chitinophagales > Saprospiraceae > M3007. Next base: position 2,230 of record JADZFI010000370.1, on the reverse strand, counting down.
GAGCGCTACCATTGCAGCCTCCAAAAAGCATACTGGGAACAGCATCCGAATGAACACCGTTGGGTCTTTCATATCACCGCCAATCGTTTTTTGAGGGGAATGGTCCGACTGATAGTGGGCGCTTGTATTCAGGTAGGGAAAGGACAACTCACCCTCGACGATGTGCGTACCGCGCTGGAGTACCAAACGCCGTTGAAAAAAAGCCTCAGTGTACCTGCCCACGGTTTGTTTCTGACGGATGTTAGGTACCCGTATTAACTTTGCCGCATGACCTTTTCCTCCAAACTCATTGAAAAAGCCGTGGAGGCTTTCTCCGGACTTCCGGGCATAGGGCGAAAAACCGCGCTGCGTCTGGTGCTTCACCTCTTAAAACAGGAAAAAAGCACCACAGAACAATTTGCCCATGCGCTGCTTGCCATGCGCGAAGGCATACGCGAGTGCCGGCAATGCCACAACCTGTCTGACGACGAAGTTTGCCAGATTTGCACCGACCCCCGCCGCGACAAATCGCTGGTTTGCGTGGTGGAAAACATCCGGGATCTGATGGCGATTGAAGACACCGGGCAGTTTCGCGGATTGTATCATGTACTGGGGGGCATCATCTCGCCAATTGAGGGCATTGGTCCGTCGGACTTGAATATTGATTCGCTGGTGATGCGGGCGCAGCAGGGAGAATTACGGGAAGCCATCATGGCCATTAGCCCTACCATTGAGGGAGAGACCACCATATTTTACCTGTCAAAAAAGCTGCAACCTCAGGGAGTACAGGTTAGTACCATTGCGCGGGGCGTATCTTTTGGCGGCGATCTGGAATACGCAGATGAGCTTACCCTTGGACGAAGTATCGTGGCAAGAACACCTTATGCCGGCAGGTAGCATCCGTTGATGCGGGATTATACCAACGGGTGCACCTAAAATTCAGCGCCTCATTGTACTTTTGCCGCCGATTGACGCAACTGGTCTTTCCTTAACCAATCAGGCAGCTCCGGGTCAATCAGTATAACTTACCCGGCTCACCCCCTGCTCAATTTTTCAGATCAACTTTCTGCTGACTCGCGATTATGAAACAATCCACCATAAAAGACCCGATTTCGGTAAGCGGAGTAGGCCTGCACACAGGTCGCAATGTAACGCTCACCTTCAAACCTGCCGATTCCAACCACGGGTATCGCTTTCAGCGTATAGACCTGCCTGAGCAACCCATCATACCTGCCGATGTAAAATTGGTTTATTCCACTAACCGTGGCACCACCCTGAAAAGTGGGGAAGCCCAGGTTTCTACCGTTGAGCATGTGCTTTCCGCCCTTACCGGCCTCGGAATAGACAACGTACTGCTGGAAATTGACGGGCCTGAAATGCCGATCATGAACGGAACCTCCATGCCGTTCGTGGAAGCACTGGAAAAGGCCGGTCGGATAGAGCTGGCAGCTGAACGGGATTATTTCGAAATCACGGAACCCATCTCTTATAAGGATGAAGTGACCGGAACCGAGCTATTGGCCCTGCCGTCCGACCACTTTGAGATCACCACCATGATTGATTTCAATTCCTCGGTACTTGGGCCGCAGTTTGCGGCTTTGCATGATCTGGGCGAATATGTAAATGAAATTGCGCCATGCCGCACCTTTGTTTTCCTTCATGAGCTGGAAAAGCTCCTCGATCTGGGCCTGGTTAAAGGCGGTGACCTGGACAATGCCATTGTGATTGCAGATCGCCGCATGGAGCAGGACGAACTGGACAATCTGGCCAAGAAAATGGGAAAACCCAGTATCAAAGTGGAGACAGAAGGTGTCTTAAATACCGTCAAACTCCATTTCCCAAATGAACCGGCCCGCCACAAGTTGCTGGATGTTATTGGCGACCTGTCTTTGATCGGCAAGCCCATTCGCGGTAAAATTGTGGCCACCAAGCCCGGCCATACGGCCAATGTGGAATTCGCCAAAATCCTGAAAAAACACCTGCAGGAGAAGCGAAAAATGATGGGTATCCCGAAATACGACCCGGAAAAGGAGCCTGTTATGGACGTCAACAGCATCATGGAGATACTGCCGCACCGGTATCCGTTCCTGATGCTCGACAAGATCATCGAATTGAGCGACACCCATATTGTCGGGGTGAAGAACATTACCATAAATGAGGGATTGTTTCAGGGTCACTTCCCGAACAACCCGGTTTTCCCGGGTGTTTTACAGATCGAAGCACTGGCTCAAACAGGAGGCATCCTCGCCCT
>JADZFI010000369.1 GCA_020850025.1 Saprospiraceae bacterium | reverse complement strand
TTGGGGCTGCTTCTGTTGTGGCGGCGTTGAGGAAGGCTGATCCTCCTGTTGATGCTCCGGATTTTGCTGGCGGTTTTTCTCCGGTGGCGGTGGCTGATTGGGCTGTTGGGAAGGGTTCTGGTCCTGATTTTGGTTCTGAGGATTCTGTTGCGGCTGATTCTGCTGTTCCTGCTGCTTTTGCATTTCTTCACGCAGCTTCTTCTTAGCCATTTGCAAATTCATCCTGCTGTCCTGATCACCCGGGCGATAACGCAAACTTTGTTCGTATGCTTTGACGGCCTCCTTAAACTTGCGCTGTTGTAGCATGGCATTGCCCAAGTTATGCCAGGTATCTGCCTGTTCAGCTTTTGAAGGTTGGTCTTCCCTGGCAGATGCTTGCTGAAAGCGCTGACCAGCCTCTTCAAATTTGCCCTGCTGGTAAAGCGTATTACCCAGGTTGTACACCGCCCTGGAGCTCCGAACGTCCCGATCGGCAGCATTGCGATAGTGTTGTTCTGCTTCCTTGTATTGGTCCCGGTCATAGGCCCGGTCACCCTTTCGCAGGTGCGCATGCTGGTCCTGTGCAGCAAGGTTCAACGCCATTAATAAACACAAAAAAGAGAAAGTAAAGCGCATGTCCCGAGTCAATTTGCAGTTTTTTCCCAATTTGACAAGATAACTTCAAGGCTAAGCAACAAAATAGCCGGTAAAAGAAACCACTGATACCAGGACTCAAGCTCGTCGAATGACCGAACCTGCACGGCTCGCTTTTCCAGGGTATTCAACGAACGGGTAACTGCTTCTACAGCCCTATCCCCTTGTTGGATGTTAAAGGCATTTCCGCCCCCGGCCAGGGCTATTTTGCGCAATAAATCCTCGTTTAAACGGGTGATTACGATCTCTCCATTTTCGTCGCGTTTGTATTGCCCACCCTCCCAATCGCCCAAAGGAATGGGGCCGCCCTCTGGTTTACCCGCTCCTACTGGTATGATCGTTATTCCTTCATCATAAAGCTTTTTAGCCATTTCAACCGCCTCTTCATCGTGATTTTCTCCATCTGTGATCAAGACAATACCCCTGCCTCCACCAGATTCATAGTCGAACGATTTTTGGGCCAGCTCCAGTGCAGAGGTAATGGCGGTACCCTGTTCCGTGAGTAAATCCGGATCTGCACTTTGCAAACTTTGTAAAACAAAAGCGTAATCGGTTGACAAGGGAACACCCATGAAAGCATTGCCTGCAAAAAATATCACACCTACACGTTCACCTTCAAGGCTCTGTGTCAGTTTTTGCGTGAATATCCGGGAAAGCTCAAGGCGGCTGGGCGATACGTCGCGACAAAGCATGCTTTGGGAAATATCCAACACGATAAATACGTCAGACGACTCCTGAACGCTTACCTGTTTCCTCGCCCCCCATTGCGGATTGGCCCAGGCGAGCGATAAACACACAAACGACAAACTTAGCACCCCAACCTTCACCCAAAACATCACTGGCGACCAGGTTCCAATAAGTCCTGCGGTTTGACCCAGGCTTACCATAGCCCTCTTTCGCCAGTGCGCAAACCATAATGCCAGTAAAACGACCCCGGGTGAAGCCGTCAATAACCACAGAAATTCAGGATGCTCAAATTGAAACATGCGGCAAAAATAAGTCTAATGCATAAGCCCCCACAACACCTTGCAGCCCAGGGCAATAAAAATCGATCCGATGAAGCGATTGGCATAAAGCGCCAGTGAAGAAGATCGTTTCAGTATCAGTTGCCCCAACCAGACATACAGCCCAAGCGCAGCCATTGTGCCCAGCATTACCCCAAACGAAAAGACCAGCGTATGCAACGTTCCATCCTTCCACCACCCCTCCACCTGTAACCATCCCACATAAACGAACCAATACGGAACAGCCAGTAAATTGAACAAACTAAGGAGCAAACCTTTCCCAAATTGGTTGCGTAACGACGACAGAACCTCCGGATTTTTTATGCTTGGCGCTTTGGCAAAAAACATCAGGTGAATACCCAACACAAAAAATACAGGCATGGCTGCCCATTGAAAACCCTTCTCCGCCACCGGATGACTTAAAAACCAGTCGGCAAAAGCCACTGCCATCCATGCCTGAAAAAACTCGGCAAATGCCGCCCCGGCCGCAAGCGCCCAAGCAGCCCGCTGATTTCTGTGAATAGCCGTCTGCGACACCGTCAAACTGATTAAACCCGGCGGCAATGAGCCCATTAAACTAAGTCCGAAACCGGCCGCTAAAAGAACCATTTTGATTTTTTTGACTCAGGAATGAAAAGAAAGAGAACAACCAAACACAAACTTTTCCCACTTTTGCCATACTTTTCGAAAAGACAAATATCCATACAAATGACTCGACTTTACCATCTGCTTGCTTTATTGTGCTGTATGCTCCTGTCTGGTGGCATATTCGCTCAAGCCAACGATGAATGTAGCGGCGCAACTGTGATCAGCGACCCTACTGATTTTTGTACCGCCCAGCCCGGCGACGATAATACGTCTGCCAGTCAGAGTCCTCAGCCTTTCCCCAGCTGTTTCTCCAGTATAAACACAGACGTTTGGTACACATTTACGGCAGTAGCACCGGATGTGGCCATCATCGTGAGGGGCCAAACGCCTTCCAATCCTTTCGGAACCATGTTTGGTCCGCAAATCGCCCTGTACAGCGGGGACTGCAATAACCTGACCGAAATTGGTTGTGCTTTCGACCAAAATTTCTCCAATAACCTCCCCTTGTTCGCTGCGGATCTGGTAGTAGGCCAACAGTATTTCATTCGGGTAGACGGTGTCCTTCCCGGCATCTTCGAACTTTGTGTGGAAAACAAAGAGGTCATTAACGTAGTATCCGGCGACTGCCCTACGGCAACCTTCGTTTGCAGCAAGGACCCCATCGAAGTGGAATCCGTATTCAATGCAGGTCTCGACCCATCCGAGATGGAAGGCGCCCCTTGTTTGCAGGGCTTCGCCAATATTGAGTCGCGCTCTGCCTGGTATGTTTTTACCGCAGCAACGGCAGGCACCCTCGAATTTACCATCACCCCTAACGAACCCAACGACGATATTGACTTCATCCTGTATCGCCTGCCAAACGGCCCAGGCGATTGCACAGGCAAAGTTTCTGTTCGCTGCATGGCTGCGGGCGACTTCGATGCCAGCAGCCCTTGTATGGGTCCTACCGGCTTGAATGCCACAGCTACCGACATCAACCAGCCGGCAGGCTGTGCCGCTGGCGCCGATAACTTCCTGCGCTTTTTGAACATGGTTCCGGGAGAAACCTATGCGTTGGTCATCAACAACTTTACCTCTGTAGGCAATGGTTTCACCCTGGAATGGGGCGGTACCGGGCTCTTTAAAGGCGCTGCCACGGCCAATTTCTCTACAGATGAACCCGACAAGAAAATCTGCCTGGGTGAAGAGCTGACCGTAACTGACTCCTCATTCACTTCCGAGGGGCAAATAGTAAGCTGGCATTGGGACTTTGGCGATGGCGCCCAACCTGACACCATCGGCGGTGCAGGTCCGCATACCGTGCAATACCAAACCACCGGACCGAAAAGTATCTTCCTCTCGGTTGTAACGGATGCAGGTTGTGTGGGCCTGGATACAGCCTTCGTATTGGTAGAATTCTGCTGTACCATGGAGGCTGAGGTGAGTGTGAACCCTGGCTGCCCGTATATTCCTCCTACACCTGCAGTAGCCACTGTTACAACTTCCAATGCCCTGGAGCCCATTACCTACACCTGGAGTAACGGCCTTGGCGCCAACCCTGCCAATATCGACACCTCAGGCACTTATTATGTGGTAGTGGAAGACGCCAACGGCTGCCAGGACAGCGTTGCCTTTAGCGTGGTAACTCCCTGGGATGTAGAAGCCTCCTTCCCGCAGGACACCATGATAGATCAGGGAGAAACCATCACACTCGGCGTTGATGCAAGCCCGACAGACTCACTGAGCATCTTATGGGTAGCTACAGGTCAGGATACGTTGTTTGGTCCGCTACATGCGTTTTCACCCGATTCTACCATTACCTATTTCGTACAGGTCAACAACTACGGCTGCATTTTCTCTGATTCCGTCACCATTACCGTTAAAACGCCTCGCTTTGAGCGCCCTAACGCCTTTACACCGAACGGCGATGGCGCCAACGATACCTTCGGGCCGGTACTGGTGGGACATACCCTGCAACGGATGGAAATCTGGTCGCGCTGGGGTGAAAAAATCTTTGATTCCGACCTCGAAGGTACCAAAACCTGGGACGGCACCATCAACGGCAACCCTGCACCTTCTGACGTGTACGTTTACCTCATGCGTGTCAAACTGGTAGATGGAAAAGAAGTGGTGGAAAAAGGAGATGTGACGTTGTTGAGGTAGATCTTCGCAAGCATCTTAGCCCAAACTTCATAAAGTCGCGTAGCGATGACACTCACGTAGAATTTTTTCAGAACGGCGTAGCCGTGGCGTTTTATGAAAATGTCACGGCTACGCCGTTTTTATATATACGCTCTAACGCCCTTCCGGGCTACAAAAATGGCACGGCTACGCCGTTTTTGAAATTCTCCTGATTTGGAATGTGAGGGGTCTATCCCAACTGACACCTTCGTACCTTACTTTGCGCCTTTGTGTCCTTAACCGCCTTTACCTTTTAAACTTTTCCCTAAGCAACCCCTCCAGCCCGTTTAAATCCTCCGAAACCCTGAAACGGAGCGCAAGTACACCAAATATCAGCGCATAAAAACCGGAGCGCAAAACCAGATCCAACAAATCATATCCTGTTTTCGGAATTAAATTGGCGAATACAAAAGCGCCCAGCGCCAGTCCGATGGTTTTCAGGGTATTTTCAGAAAATGGCTGCAATCCGAATTTTAGCCAGACCAGGCCAACACTGACGGCGTTATATCCGCTTATGCTTATCAGAGTAGCCACGGCAGCGCCGGTGATGCCCATGATTGGGATAAGCCAGATACTCAGCAGGATATTGGCAACTGCCAAAAGCCCCAGCGAAACCAAAGAGTAACGGTAATACTGTGAGTAATATACCATGTAGTTATTAAGCCCGGTACCCATTTCCACTACCCGGGCGAACCCAATGAATAAAAAGACCCATTTACCTTCCGACAATTCGGAACCATTGGGCAACAGCGCAAACAAGCTGTCTATGGATATCCAGATACTGCCAAACAGTAATAGTCCCGCCACCAACAGATTGATGGAAACGCTTTTATATAGTTTTTCCAGTGCAGAGCGGTTGTCTTCCGCCAGATAAGCCGCCACCGACGAGGCGCTGGCGGCATACAAACTCTTGGTAGGGATCTCAATAACCGTGGCTAAGTAGGCAGCAATGGCATATACGCCGGCAGATTTCACTGCCTGCAGAGAGCCCACCATGAACAAATCCGATTTGGCCGCCACCAACAAGGCAAAACCGCCAACAGAGCTAAAAATGATAAATTGTACCAGTTCTTTGCGTAACCCCGGGCTGGCAAACTCCCAATTCGGCTTCCAGTGCCACTCGCCAATATGCCGAAGATAAAGCATCAGCCCGACGGTGACCAGCATCGCATGAAGCAACAATCCCCACATGGCGCCTGCGAGTCCGATCCACTCCTGCCAAACAGCAATAAGCAGCAACGGAAGCGCTAATTTTTGGGAGAAATCCAGTAAAAGAGAGGGTACAACAATGCGTTTGAAATTGGCAGAGTAAGCTGCCAGCACGCTGCTGGTGATATAAAAGAAGGCCAGCGGAAAGCTCATCCACAGATAATCCCGCAGCAAAGGCGATTTGCTTTCCAGCATTGCGGTAAATGGATCACGGAATGCCAGGGCCAACACCAGGGCAGCCGTACAACCTATTCCGCAAAGCAATATTAATAAGGGAAGAAAACCGTGATGCCCGCTCGATTTGTCCTGATACCTCGGAAAAAACCGGATGGCAACCGTATTGGCGCCGAGAGAAAGGATCGGCAACCCGATTACGCCCACAGATAAAAGCACCTGAGCCAACCCGTAAGCCTCCAGTGCATGAGGGTAAATGAAGAAT
>JADZFI010000368.1 GCA_020850025.1 Saprospiraceae bacterium | reverse complement strand
GTTTCGGCCGGTGAGCAGATAGGTGGGCAGTTTGTTTTCAAACCCTTTGAAATAGCCGTCGCCCCGGTAGCTGAATTTAAAGTTGCGGTTGCGCGACACGTTTTCGTCGCTCAGCACCTCGCCCCAGTCGGCCTGCATCATGAGGCGGGCGCCGAGATTGACACGGGCGCCAACGGCTGCATACTGACAGCGTTCTTCACTTCCGATCACCCCGGTAAATGCCTGTCCGGAGGCCATGCCCACCCGGTATTTGGCGCCGGTGAGTTCGGTGAGCTGGGATAGATCTTCCCGCACAGCAGCTATAAATTCAAGGGCGCGTTCGGTATTGTTTTCAAAAGCAACAGGCGCGCCGAACAGACAGAACATGACGCCGCCTTTATCGCCAAAGTCAATTTCTTTGAAGTACCCCCCGAAGTTTTCGCTCTGATCCAACACAATAGAGGCGAAATGGTCCAGCGATTCGTGCGTTTTGATGCCGTCGAAAGAAATGAACACACTCACCACATTGCGGAATTCGCCGTTGGGCTGGTGCTCAATGATTTCTTTGGGTAAAAAGGATGTTGCAATGGCCGGATCGGGCTTGGGCAGGGCCGGCACGGTATGTGTCAGAAAACTTGCCGGCCGGTCGTTGAGCTGGAGCGCGAAGTATCCTTCTCCGAGGCTTTTGGCTTCATAATGCGAAGGATTGAGCAGGCGCAGGAAATGAACATCTGCCACGGCTTCGAGGCTGGAGGCTCTGGTTTGCGCCTGGGCACATCCGTCGATGGGCGCTCCCTGGAAATAATAGCCTTTGCGGCGCTGCCCCACAATACCCCATTCCACCTTACCCTCCGAGAGGCCCACTTTGATGCCGATGTTGTGCTCGGCGAGGATGGAATCGGCGCTCTTTTGCTCTTTGGAAAAGCGCGCCAAAATGGCCTGAACAGTGGCCACAATATGGCCGGCATCGTTGCGCTCGCCGGGAAATATGGCCGTAAAGCTATCGCCCGCAAAATAAGGAATGAACCCACCCTGCTGGTACACCATCGAAACGGTGGGCTGGAAAATATGGTTGAGCACATCGGAAAGTTCCTCTGCACCTTCCGGACCTTTTGCCATGAGCGACTCTGTGAGCCGGGTAAATCCGCTCAGATCCACAAACATCGTACAGGCGTTCAGGCTGCCGTGCAGGATGCCATTGCGGTAATTCTCCTGGATAAAATGTGGCAAAAAGTGTTTCAAACCTGGCGGAATATGTTGGTTTCAGGGACTGTTAAGGATTAGTGTCGCGTCAGACCCGGGCAGCGAACCGAACCGAAAAAGTAGTTCACCCCTGCCCCGATCATTACATAGGTATCGTTGTTTTTTCCGTTGCCGCGCTGCCTGCCCGGCAATCCGATCGGCGGTTCGCCTGAACGATCGGCAAAAGCTGCGGCAATATCTCCACGCTGGGCGCGGATATCCCGGATGTCGGCATACGTGCCTTTCACATCGTCTATATAATCGGTAAACAATTTCCGGGCACTGAGGGTAAAATCAAGGCTCCAGCGGTAGGAAAGGTCTACTTTGAAACCCATACCCAAGGCAAGAGCGCCTTGTGCGGTGCTGTATTCCTCCCCGCGGAATTGCCCTTCCGTGCCAAGCTCTCTCAGCTCGTACGTAGTTCCGTCCAATTCAGCCTTCGGGTTGAACCAGAAGAACGTGGGGCCGGCGAACATATACGGGGTGAAGAAATAGTCGCGACTTCCGTGCACGTATGGAAAAAAGTTGAATTCAAACTGTGCCGTAGCGTCGTAAATGTTCGACCAGAAATGCAGGTTACGGCGCTGCTCATAGATGTTCTTGGAATCGGAATCGTAAGCGCTGACTTTACCGGCATTAAATCCGAAGCGAACAGCCAGGCGGTCGTTAAAATTGTAACGCGCCCCGGCGCCTCCGGCCAGATGCATCCGATTTACCCTGAAATTAGTGTTCAGGTCGCCGAAATAATTGGAGCCACCAACCCAGCCACCTACCTCCCAGCCGCGCATTTGCGCGCCTGCTTCCATGGATGAAAGCGCGCATATTCCAATTATTAACAGCGTGTATCTCATAGTAATTTGCATATCGGTTCCAGTTTTTGGATTTTGGTATCGGATATCTAATCTCCCTCCTGATTTCCGGGCTGAGCCGGACAAACACAAAAGCGCCGCAAAAGTAACACGCTTGCGGTTGGATTTTCTGCTATTGTGCCCAAAAACGTCGGAAAGGCCTTCTGTGGTATGTCAAGCGGTAGAAATGTCCAATATCCAATGTCCAATATCCAATGTCCAAGTGGTGATGGCGCTTGGCATTTGTTCATCAGCTTGGAGCCACACGCCTGTTTTGCCAGGCAGCCGTGAGTTGTCCGGCATTTCTGCTAATGCCAGGCGCCCGCCCCACTTGGACATTGGATATTGGCCATTGGACATTGGATATTCCTAATACTCCAACCCAATCTTCCCTCTTACCGCATCCAGGGTTTCCACCAGATCGAGGGTAAAATCCAGCGGTACCACGTCGCTTTCCAGCAAGCCGTTTTCCAGGCATTGCATGACGTGGGCGGCCTCGTAGTGATATCCACGGCCGGTGTAGGGCACTTCTATGTCTTCAAAGGTTTCGGCTCGACCGTTGTAGTGCGAGAGGGTCAGTTTTTGGGTGTGATGCCAGCGTGGATGGAGGGTCAGCGTGCCTTCTGTGCCGTATAAGTGGGCAAACAGAGAGGTGTTGGCGGCAATAGTGGCATGACAGAGGGCGAGTTTGCCGTCTGGATATTGAAAATTAAAGGCACAGGACTCGTCGACATCTGTTTTGGTAAAAGATGCCACGGCGCAGATATTTTCCGGATCAGGTTTGCCGAACAGGGTAATGGCCAGCAGTGCCGGGTAAATGCCCAGATCCAGCAGGGCGCCTGCGCCCAGGCTCTTGTTGAACACCCTGGAATGCGGATCAAACGGCATCCGGAACCCGAAATCTGCCCGAATGGTGTGCAACTCCCCGATAGCGCCCTGTGCCACCAGTTCCAGTGCGCGGACATTGCCCGGAATGAATCGCGTCCAGAGTGCCTCCATCAAAAACACCCGGTTCTTGCGGGCGGCTGCCACCATGCGCAGCGCCTCCGCAGTGTTCATGGCAAAGGGTTTTTCGCAAAGCACCGGAATGCCGGCTTCCAGGCACATAAGGGCCATTTCGCAATGAAACGGGTGCGGAGTGGCCACATACACCACGTCCAGATCCGGGCAAGCCAAAATACCTTCATAGCTGCCGTACGCATGCACCGCGCCAAACTCCGCAGCAAAAGCCTGTGCGCGCTCCAAAGAGCTGGACGCCACCGCCTGTAAACGGGCCCCAGGCAACAAACGCAGATCATCTGCAAACTGACGGGCAATTTTGCCCAGACCGATGATACCCCAGTTCATGTGGTTGAGTGTTTGAGTGTTCGAGTTTTCGAGTGCTTGAGTGTTCGAGTGTTTGAGTTGGCGTTCGGCTTGGGATAGTTGGGGTATCACGGACAATAACATTGGAAATCCCGGGCTCGGAGCTTTCTGCGGAAAT
>JADZFI010000367.1 GCA_020850025.1 Saprospiraceae bacterium | reverse complement strand
TCGCGGCGCTATTCATACACAGTCCTATTGGCATGCTACCAATCAGGCCAATGCACGTCTGCGCATGGAAGAAGGCATGTCGCCCGACCAAATCATTGCCTGGCTGAAGGCGAATGATGCACAGGGCGGATTCGCCTGGGTGAACAGACAATATGGTGTGGTGGATTTTGACGCCCAGGGGCACCCACGCTCGGCAGCACTCACCGGGAACGGCTGCCTTGATTGGAAAGGACACCGCCTTGGTGTTAACTATGCCATTCAGGGCAATATCCTGCTTGGTCCACAAATCCTGGACAGCATGGAAGCCTGTTTTTTGGCTGCTACCGGCTCGCTCTCCGATCGTTTGATGGCATGCCTCCAGGGCGCCAATGTGCCCGGAGCGGATAGTCGCTGCCTTCAAAACGGTACCTCCTCCCTATCTGCATTCATCCGGGTGGCGAAACCAGGAGATGCGGACGACAGCCTGTGGCTCGACCTGAATGTACCCTCCCTGCCGCCAGGAATGGAACCTATTGATTCCCTTCAGCGGCTTTACAACCAGTGGAAAACCACCCTGAATGCCCCAGCTCCGGATGCCGAAAGCATAGCGCCGGTGCTGGCCCCCAATCCGGCATCCGGTTGGTGTATGCTTCGCATATTTACCGAAAAGGCACAGTTGGAGTTGTTTGATCTGGCAGGTCGCCAGGTACACAGACAGGAGCTCCTGAAAGGCGATAATAAGCTCATTCCCAACATCCCGGCTGGAGTGTACTTCGCCCGAATTCAATCAGACCAAAAGCGCCTCCACACCCTCCGACTGATCTGGCACCCCTAGGGAATGTCCAATGTCCAATATCCAATGTCCAACCGTCTAATGACCAACCAGGTTAATGGCTGTTGACATGATCAGGCTACTTCAGGGTTTACCCCCATATTTGTTTATTCGCACCGGATTGTGGCCGCTTTGAATAATCTGTTTTCAAATGTGGCGTTTCCACGTTTTCCAAAACATTCGTCGAACCAATGCCTACACCCGCCAACATGGACGCACTCCAGGATTTTATCAAACAGGAGAGCGCTTTTATTGAAAAACTTAAGTCTGTTACCTCCAGCGTAATTGTCGGACAGCAGCATATGCTGGACCGGCTTTTGATCGGGTTATTTACCAAAGGACATATACTCCTCGAGGGCATGCCCGGCCTGGCCAAAACCCTGGCCATCAAAACCCTGGCGGATGCCGTGGATGCGCATTTCAGCCGCATTCAGTTTACCCCGGATTTGTTGCCGGCTGATGTATTGGGCACCACCATTTATAGCCCGGCCACCTCCGAGTTTACCATTCGGAAAGGCCCCATTTTTGCCAATTTTGTGTTGGCCGACGAGATCAATCGCGCGCCGGCCAAGGTGCAAAGTGCGCTCTTAGAGGCAATGCAGGAACGGCAGATCACCATTGGCACCCACACCTTTAAGCTGGAGGAGCCCTTCCTGGTACTGGCTACCCAGAATCCCATCGAGCAGGAGGGGACCTATCCGCTGCCGGAAGCTCAGGCCGACAGGTTTTTGCTGAAGGTTAAAATCGGTTATCCCACACTGGAAGACGAACGGATAATACTCCGGCGTAACCTCAACGACGACATGCCGGAGGTAAGCAAAGTCTTGAGTATTAAAACATTGCTTCAGGCCAGGGAAGCTGTCAAAAAGATATACATGGATGAAAAAGTGGAGCAATACATCCTGCAAATTGTATTTGCTACCCGCCAGCCGGAGCAGTACGGGCTTGGCGCTCTGGCGCCGCTGATCAGCTATGGCGCATCGCCTCGTGCCACCATTGCGCTGGCCAAAGCCGCACGAGCAATGGCATTCCTCAACCGGCGTGCTTTCGTTACACCAGACGATGTCAAGGCCATCTGTCCGGATGTATTGCGGCACCGAATCGGACTCAGTTTCGAAGCCGAAGCCGAAAATATGAGTCAGGAAGATATCATTCAAAAAGTGCTGGGCACTGTAGTGATACCCTGAAACGAGAACAAATTAACAGCTGGCAAACGGTAAAAAAATATCATGGACGCCAACGAACTGCTTAAAAAAGTGCGCCGAATAGAGATCAAGACCAAGGGTCTCAGCAGCCATCTGTTTTCAGGTGGTTATCAGAGCGCCTTTAAAGGGAAAGGCATGTCGTTCAGCGACGTCCGCACTTACCAGCCTGGCGATGATGTTCGCGCTATTGACTGGAATGTAACAGCGCGCACCGGGGAACCATTCGTAAAGGTATTTGAAGAAGAACGTGAAAATACCGTTATGCTGGTGGTGGACGTAAGTGGCTCGGCGGTTTTTGGCAGCCATGCCCAGTTCAAGGCCGATTATCTGTCAGAACTGTGTGCCGTTCTCGCGTTTTCCGCCATTGATAACAACGACAAGGTGGGGGTTATGCTGTTTTCCGACCGTATTGAACTGTATATTCCACCGAAAAAGGGCCGGCAGCATATCCTGCGCATCATCAGGGAGGTATTGACTATTGAACCGGTTGGCCGCAAAACCGATATGAACAAGGCCTTGCGTTACCTGCACAATGGCCTGAAGAAGCGATGCATTTGTTTCGTGCTTTCTGATTTTTTGGCCGAGGGATACGACGAGGCGCTTCGGGTCTTGGCCCGGCAGCACGACTGTATTGGCATACATTGCTGGGACCCGTTGGAGCGTGATCTGCCTGATGTAGGGGTGCTACGTGTCGCAGATGCTGAAACCGGAGAGCAAATTTGGGTGGACACCACCAGCACGCGGCTTCGATGGCAATACGGTTACACGTTTGAGCAGCACAGAGCCAATACCCAGTCGCTGTTCAGAAAGGCCGGCGCCGATTTTCTGAGCATCGGTACCCACGAGGCCTACACCAGGGCTTTACTGCAGTTTTTCACCCGTCGCTCAAAAGTCACTGCGCATGGATAGGCTACTGTTTATCCTTGGCATCCTGTGTCCGGTATGGCTTTGGGGACAGCCTTCAGCCGTTATTTCGCTGCAGCCGGAACGTATGGAAACAGGGGACACCACTGTGTTGCTACTCTTTTTAAACGGTACGAATACGGAACCGGGTGAAGTGGATTTTTTCCCGTGGTCCGACCAGATCCCGGCTCAAAATATCATCAAGCGCAGCTCCTGGAAACGCAGCGGAGCGCAGTGGATGCGTCGGTTTACACTGATTGCCTTCGACAGTGCATCTCTGAAGCTTCCACCCCTGAAAGTGAGATTGTCCAATGGTACTATGCTAGAAACCAATACCGTGCAATTATTGGTGTTCCCTACTGCGGGAGGAAGGGAATTAACCGATATGGCCAGCATACGTGATATCCGTCGGGAGTCATCATCCTGGATTGATTACTGGTTATATGGCGCCGGAGGACTGGCCTTGTTACTCACCCTCGTATGGTGGTGGTGGAAAAATCGCCGCCTCCCCCGGCCTGTTGAAGTCCCCCGGGAACTCTCTGTGCCTCCTCCAGCACCAAAATCTGCCTCCGATGAAGCGCTTTCCAGATTGAATACACTCCTGCACAAGCAATACTGGAAACATGATCGGGTGAAAGACCATTACACGGAATTTAGTTTAATCCTGAGAGAGTATCTGGAACGACAATTCCAGATACCTGCCCTGGAATCAACTACCCTCGAACTGAATACCCTTTTAGCCCATACTGAAGCATCCAGTGCTTTTCAAACCCGTTTGGAACAGCTGTTTACTCAAGCAGATATGGTGAAATATGCCCAATCCAGCCCCAATACGGCTACTCACCAGGATATTATTGAAAAGGCCATTCAACTCATTTCAAACCCTCAAACTTCGGCGGCTAAACCCGCCGATACATCAAACTCATCAAACCCCTCTAACTACAGAATATGACCTTCGCTCAACCCCTCTGGCTCCTGCTGCTATTACTCCTGCCCTTGCTGATGTTTCAGTACAGGAGGGATACCCGCAGGCGCCATGTAACCTTGCAGGTGTCCAGGTTGCAGGCTATGCGCGGAGTGAAAACCTGGGTGGTATATGCTCGCAACTGGATCCAGTACATCCGTTGGGTGGTCATTGCCTTGGTCGTTATGGCCATGGCTCGACCGCAATTGCTTTGGCATGAAGAGGAAGTGGTAGCGGAGTCGGTAGATATTATGCTGGCCATGGATGTTTCTCCCAGTATGTTGTCCAGGGATTTTTTGCCCGACCGGTTGAGTGTAGCCAAGGAGATGGCGGTGAGTTTTGTGAGTCGCAGGCCGTATGATCAACTGGGATTGGTATTATTTTCCGGAGGGGCATTCACGCAATGCCCGCTTACGAGCGATCGGCGCATCTTACAGGCATTTATCAACAATATTCAGGTGGGCAGATTGCCGGATGGCACTGCCACAGGTATGGGTATCGCCACTGCGCTTCGGCATTTGGATAAAAGCACCTCAAAGGGTAAAATGGTACTGCTGATTACAGACGGCGAACACAACGCCGGCGATTTGGGGCCCCTGACCGCCGCCACCGCCGCCAAAGCTCTTGGAATACCGATCTATGTCATCGGATTGGGTAGCGATGGAATGGTGATGTCGCCCGTGCAGCAAGGCCCATTGGGAACTTACAGTTTCGCCTCCCGCGAAATGAAATTTGATGCTGAGCTACTTAACCGAACAGCGGCCACCAGTGGCGGTAAATTCTACCGTGCTAAAACTACCGCCGATCTTGAAAAAATATACAGTGAAGTGGAAAGTCTGGAAAAAACCAAAGTGACGAAAAAGGCAGTCAAACGCACCTCGGAACTGTTTTTTTGGTTCCTGAATGCCGCTTTCTGCCTACTGCTTCTGGAACTCTCCCTCCGCTGGGGACCACTCCGGGTGATAACTGTGTGAAAATTGTTTTGGTGCGAAAGGTCGGCGGCTAAACCTGCCGGTACATTAAACCGTTCAAACCCCGGGCAGGGCGACCACGAGGGTCGCCCCTACGGAAACCCATCAAACCGTTCAAGCGTCGGCGGCTAAACCCGCCGGTACATCAAACCCCTCAAACCCTTCAAACCCTTCAAACTCCCATCCCCTCGTGTTCTACTTCGAAAGTCCCGATCTGCTCTACCTTTTGGCCATTGCCCCGGTGCTACAGTTGATTTTGCTGTGGGCATATTGGCGATGGCGTGAGCGTACCCTGCGCAGGCTTGGATCGCCGGCGCTGGAAGAACGATTGCTGAAAGGATTTTCTCCCTGGCGGTTCTGGGTTAAAAATGTGATGTTCGGGTTTTCGGTGGTATTGGTCATTGTGGCCATTGCCAGTCCGGTTACATTGCGGAAGCTGGAAAATCAGGGACAAAAAAGTGCAGACATCATGCTGGTGATGGATATCTCCAATAGTATGCTGGCACAGGATGTTTCCCCCAGTCGGCTGGATCAGGTGAAGCAATTTATCCGTCGTTTGGCGCCAACGCTGGAAGGAGAGCGGGTAGGGTTGGTTTGTTTCGCAGGAGCCGCAATGCCGCAAATGCCGCTTTCCACCGATATAGAGGCCTTGTTGATGTTTACCCAAAATGCACAACCGGATTTTATCACCGATCAGGGCACGGATATCGGTGCAGCGGTGGAATTAAGCGCCAGAATGTTGGAAACCGATGACCCGGGTGGCCGGGCGATTATTCTATTCAGCGATGGCGAAAATCATGAAGAAAAGGCACAACAAAAAGTGCGCGAAGCCAATCTTGCCGGAATTGTTGTTTATACCGTAGGGGTGGGAAATGCAGGTGGGGCCATTATACCCGAGGGATCAAAAGGTATCCGTAAAGATGGTATGGGCAACACCATACAAACATCTGCCAATGAAACACTTATGTACTCGCTGGCGCAGGCGGGTGGGGGAGAGGCACTGAATTTGCGAAATGCAGATCAGGCATTTTCCACCCTGAAAAACGCCATTGAAGGCCTGGAAAAAAGAACGGTTACCCTCCAAACCAAAACTGAAAAGGTCTATTTGTTCCATTGGTTCCTGCTGGCAGCTCTTTTATTGCTGATAACTGAGCAGGTAATGTGGTGGAAAAAGAAGACCATCGGGACAGCCGTGTTTCTCCTGGCAGCTCAATGGGCAACTGCACAAAGCGATCATCCGGTGCTGCTGAAAGGACAACAACTTTATGACAAGGGAGAGTACGAAAAAGCCAAAAGCGTTTACCTGGGCTCCAAAACGGCTGCCGCCACCTACAACGCCGGAAATGCAGCATATCTGAATCAGGATTTGGATTTTTCGGCAAAGCTGTACCGCGAAGCTGCCGAACGAAGTGTCAGTAACCAACAAAAAGCAGACGCGCTCTACAACCTGGGCAATGCCTGCCTGCTGCTGTCCGACTACCGGGCTGCCATTGACGCCTACGAGCGCAGCCTGCGATTGATGCCGGCACAGCCAGATGCCCAAAAGAATCTGCAAATAGCCAAGCGCAAGTTGGATAATCCGCCACCACCTCCTCCTCCGCCACCACCGCCACCACCGCCCCCTCCAACCAATCGGCCAAGTCAGCAATATCTGGACCGGGCACAGCCTGTCAAACCGGAGTTGCCACCGGCAGGTCTTTCCGCCACTCAGGCCCGCGCCCTGCTGGAGGAGGTCGTAAAAGCTCAGGAACAGCAAAATGCCGCCAGTTACCGGGAGCTTTCGCCGTCTAACCGACCGTCAAGGCTCAAGAAAGACTGGTAATAAACACTCGTCACACTCGTAATCCCTGTGACGGAATGACATTTTTTTGATGTCCCGGGTGACAATCTGGCATTTTTGCGCAACTCTTGCCTTATCTTTGCGGTTTAAATGAGCACTGTCCATTTCGCCGCCACTAGGTCATCAAAAGGAGCAGTGAATGGTGGTCATTATTCAGGAATAATATCATGCTGTACGATACCAATCCAACCCTTGAAGGGTTAAAAACCATGGACGAAGCCAAACAAGGCAGCGTCTTTTTCAAGGAAAATCCGGCCATGGGAAATACTCCCGGCCTGAAGCATTTTTATATTGAGAGCTACGGCTGCCAGATGAACTTTTCCGATTCCGAGATCGTGGCCAGTATCCTGGGGGATATCGGCTATGCTCCCACACGGAACATGGAAGAAAGTGATCTGATCCTGGTCAATACCTGCTCCATTCGGGAAAAGGCCGAAGAAACCGTGCGCAAACGCCTCAAAGTGTTTGAGCTCATCAAACGCGAACGCCCGGATGTCAAAGTCGGCGTGTTGGGCTGTATGGCCGAACGCCTCAAAAAGAAGTGGCTGGAAGAAGAGAAACTCGTGGATCTGGTAGTAGGCCCGGATGCCTACCGCGACCTGCCCAACCTGATCGGCGGCGCCGAGGAAGGCGGTCGTATGGTCAACGTACTGCTCAGCCGTGAAGAAACGTATGCCGACATCAGTCCGGTACGACTGGATTCCAATGGCGTAACCGCGTTCATTTCCATCATGCGCGGTTGCGACAACATGTGTTCCTTCTGCGTAGTGCCTTTCACACGCGGTCGTGAGCGCTCCCGCGACCCCTTCAGCGTAGTGGCCGAAGCGCAGGATTTATACGATAAAGGTTACCGCGAAGTGACTTTGCTGGGGCAAAATGTGGATTCCTACAAATGGGAAAATCCGGACACAGGCGAAAAAGCCGATTTTGCCGATCTGCTGGCCATGACCGCCCGCATTCATCCCGATCTGCGGGTGCGTTTCAGCACCAGTCACCCCAAGGATATGACCGATAAGGTGCTGCACACCATGGCAGCACATGAAAATATCTGCAAATACATACACCTGCCGGTACAATCAGGTAATTCCCGCATCCTGGACCTCATGAACCGCACTTACGACCGGGAGTGGTACATGGACCGCATGCGCAGCATCTGGAACATCATGCCGGATGCAGCCGTTTCCAGCGATATCATTACCGGTTTTTGTTCCGAAACAGAAGAAGAACACCAGGACACCCTGTCCATCATGGAATTTTCCAATTATTCCATGTCGTACATGTTCGCCTATTCCGAACGTCCGGGTACACTGGCAGCCCGTAAATTCACCGACGATATTCCCGAGGATGTGAAAAAACGCCGGTTGAATGAAGTCATTCGTCTGCAAAACGCGCTCAGTATGCGGCACAATCAGAAAGACATCGGCAAAACCTTCAAGGTGTTGATTGAGCGCGACTCCAGTCGCTCCGATCAGGATTTTTGCGGCCGAAATTCACAAAACAAGATGTGCGTATTCCCCAAAAAGGAAGGACTCAAACCGGGTGATTATGTGATGGTGAATATTAAGGATGCTACGAGTGCGACGTTGTTGGGGGAACTCGTTTAATCTCAATCTTTTGAATTATGCTTTACAAGGTAGAAGATTTAGAATTTAACTTGGATGTGGATTATACTGTGGATCATGAAATTCACGGTATAACACCTGACTATTATGATGTTAAGTACCTAAATCTGGAATATTTTTATAATTCAGACGCAATTGTTGGATATATTAAGTTTTTTGATAAAGATAAGCGTTATGCCAGAGAAAAGTGGCGGGTATATTTTATTAACCGGTCTAAATTAAACACTAGTGAATATATGGAGTGGAATAATTGGAAAATTCGGGAATGGTACGAACAAAAAATTGAAAATCGGTCTTACGAAACATATGGCTATTGGCAACTTATTTGTCCAAATGGTCAAACTGAAATTTACCATACATATGGTCGTGGCGGAAATACTTTATTTGATAAGTTAAAGGAAACTTATCCTAATATCGAATTTACTATGCTGAAATTCCTCCAGATTGCAGCTCAATTCAAGAGTTTTATAGAGTTTAGAGTGGCAATTGATTCTGTAAAATGGGAAATAGGGAAGTTGGATTCATCATTTAAAAGTAAGGTAGCGAATGACCCGCAAGTTGACCCAAAAATATTGCCTCCACCGAAATTTAATGGTTTGGCAGATTTGGTTGGGTTAAATGAAGTTAAAAAAGAAATTGAATCTCTTTTTTACCAAGTAGAGGTTCGAAAAAGAAAAATTGACAAGGGGATTTTGGTAACGCCCTCAACCTTGCATTTGGTTTTTACGGGAAATCCAGGCACAGGCAAAACAACCGTAGCCAGGATCATTGCTGAAGTATATAAGGAGTTAGGGATTTTGAAGAAGGGGCATTTAGTTGAGACATCACGGTCAGAGTTAGTTGGTCAATATGTTGGACATACAGGGCCGAAAACGAAACAAGTATTCGAAAAAGCACTTGATGGGGTGCTTTTCATTGATGAAGCTTACTCCCTTTTCAAAAAGGAGGGAAATGACTTTGGAAGAGAGGCAATTGATGAGCTTTTGAAGCTAATGGAAGATTACAGGGAGCGTATTGTGGTTATTGTGGCTGGGTATCCTGTTGAAATGAAAGAATTCCTCGAAAGTAATCCCGGGCTTGAATCCAGGTTTCCTACAAGAATTCATTTTGAGGATTACAATGAAGAGGAATTGCAGCAGATATTTGTAAATATGACTTCAAATATGAGCCATATTCTCACTTCCGAGGCAAAGGAGGAGAGCGCTCGCTACTTCAAGTTGCAAGTCTCCTCTAACCCCAAGTTTGGAAATGCCAGAGGTGTGAGAAACTTTTTCGAAAAAGTCCTGAAGGAGCAAGCTCGTCGTTTGAGCCAAATCCCAAATGCAGATGAGAAACAATTAAGTGAGTTGACGT
>JADZFI010000366.1 GCA_020850025.1 Saprospiraceae bacterium | reverse complement strand
CAGTCCGGCCATGGAAGATTTCATTCAGGGAAGTATAGCCACCGAGAATGCTTGCTGGATTGATGAGGTTGAGGTAGCCTTAGACGAACAAAACGGGACGAACTGCGACCGAATGCTGCTGGCCGGGAGTTATGGTAGTAATAATTATTGTGGGCCATATTCCAGCGGCTGTTTGTGCGATATTGCAACGGCAACAAAATATACAGTTACTCCTTTTAAAGATGATAATCCGCTCAATGGCGTAACCACTTTTGATTTGGTGCAGATCAGTAAACATATTCTTGGCCTGGAACCGTTGCCAAGTCCGTATAGTATGATTGCTGCCGATGCAAACAAGAGTGGCTCTATAACCACCTTCGACATTGTTGAACTTAGAAAACTGATTCTGGGTATCTACAATGTATTGCCGAATAATACTTCGTGGCGTTTTGTAGATAAATCGCACATATTCATTACACCTGCTAATCCTTTTGCCGGTTCAATACCTGAAAATATAGTCGTGAATTTACTTCCTGCAACCGATGCCAGTTTTGTGGGCATAAAAGTGGGTGATGTTAATTCTTCCGTCGTGCCAAGCGACCCCGTCTTGTGTGCTGTTTGCGATGCGCAAAGGCCTGCTATGGGGCAGTATTCCTTACGGGAGCCGCGTAGGGCAGGGCTGAGTCCAGGCCAAGTGTACACACTTCCCGTAAAAGCCGCCGGCGAAGTTCCCATCATTGCCTGGCAGTCGGCTTTGCGTTTTGATCCACAAGTGCTGGAATTAATTGGACCTTCTTCCGGAGATGCAGCCGGATTGACGGAAAGTAATTTCAATTTACTTCAGGCTAATGAAGGCATCGTTCGGGTATCGTGGTTTGCCCAACCGGATGCGTTGGAAGAGGAAACCATACAGCCCGGCCAGACTTTATTCCATCTGAGTTTTAGGGTGAAACAAGACCTTCCGGAAAACACGCCATTACTCCGCATAGACGATGAACTAATGCCCAGTTTGGCCTGGACTCAGGAAGGAGCTGAGTATGCTTTGCAAACCGAGGTCAGCCAATCACGTGATGAGGAGCAGTCCCTGCAGTCATCGGTTCTGGTCACTTGCAGGCCTAATCCCGGTGCCGGAGAGCTTGTTTTCGATATTGCGGCCCTGCCGCAGGTGCGCCGGGCGCAGTTGCAGATTTTGGATGCGTTTGGCAGGAGGGTTTGGCAACAGCATTTATCCAATATTACGGAGTCCCAGCAAATCAAGTTACCGGAGGCTGCCCAATGGCCTGCCGGGGTGTACCACTGGGAGCTCCGGTTTGACCAACGGAAAGCCGTCGGCGCCTTTGTTCGCCAATAGTTGATTTAAAATCAGACCTGTAAGGGGTTTTAAAACCTTACAGGTCTGAAATTTTGAAACATCCCGGCCAGTTTACCACCTCAAGCTTCACCCGCTCATGAATAAGAATATTTACCTCCTCATAGCTTCCCTATTTTGCTCTTGTCTGTCTGTAGCTCAAAACCGCTATTATGTAGATGACTCTGCAAGCGGCATGAACGATGGCAGTTCCTGGAGCCATGCCTATCCAAACCTACATGCCGCCTTAACAGCTGCCCAGCCCGGAGATGAAATCTGGGTAGCGCAGGGCGTGTATTATCCGGCTTCAGATGCCAACCGCGATACGTTTTTTAATTTGCCCAGCGGTGTGCGCCTCATAGGTGGCTTTTTCGGCAATTAAACCGACCTGGCACAGCGCAACTGGCAAACCAATCCAAGCATCCTATGCGGAGACATTGGTGTTCCAAACGACAGTACCGACAATTCCTACAACATCATGATCTTGGACAATCCGGATAGTTTGACCTTGGTGGACGGCTTTGTTTTTCGCTTCGGTAATGCCGGATATAGCGCGAATGATCAACCGGCTACTTCCCGATACCGTTGTGGCGGAGCGCTGTTTATTTCCGGTGGTTGGGAGGCTTTGGCCACCATACAAAATTGCAGGTTTGAACGAAATAACGCCCGGAATCACGGTGGAGCAGTGTACGTAAACGGGGTAGGAAGCACTGCCGCGGCGCCAATTTTCCGACATTGCATATTTGAACAAAATACTGCAGGTCAAGACGGAGGAGGAGTAGCCCGTCTTGGCGATAGTGATGAGGAACGCGCAGATTTTGATGGGTGTATATTCCTGCAGAACAAGGCGGGTCGGTTTGGCGGCGGTTTGTATTTTCAGGGAGCGGATGTGGAAAGTGGAACCAATGTGCAGCATTGCCAATTTATCCGGAACCAAAGTCAGACGAGGGGTGCCGGGGCTTTTTTGCGTATTGGACGGCCTGGAGGCGCAAAGGCCAGGATTTATGATTGCCTGTTCCAGGAATGTAACGATAAGGAAGCGCTTATATTCATGCCGCTTTTTGGGCAGGAGTGCCAGGAAGTTAGTGTAGAACGCTGTCGCTTTTTGAATAATGCAGGGAATCAAATTTTCTTTGACCTTTTAGGAACCACTGATAGTGAGATGAGAATAACCAAGTGCCGATTTGAAAACCATTTTTCAACTTTAACTTTAATAGAAGGTGAAATTCTTTCTAAAGAGATCTTTGAAAAAGACACTTTTATAAACTTCCCATCTGCTCTTATCACCAATGTTTATGTAGAAAACGAAATATCCTGGGATAGGTGTTATTTTAAAAATATCAATAGTTTGGGACTTTTTGTTCACGGAGTCACATTGTTTTCTAATCTTTTGTTGGAACATTCAGAGTTGCCAAGGGGAATAGTGATCAACGGGAATAATAATTCTGCTTTGCAATTCACATCATGTAATTTTTACAAATGTTCCATGCCATACCAATTTACTCCTTCTCCAGGTGCATTTGATACAAGTTTGTTGGTTATAGTTAATAATTGTATTTTTAACAATTCCAATATTTCATATTCCAACGTGCCAACGCGAAAAATACAAATTGACCTAAATTATTGTTCTTTTAACGATACAAATTTTTGTTCAGTGTTGTTTTCCCCTAATGTACAGTATCAAATCAATTGTGGCCCCAATAATTTCTTTGGTATTGATCCCATGTTTCGCGATACGGCTAACGGAGATTACAGTCTATTGCCCTGCTCTCCGCTGATCAATGCCGGGTCTAATAATGCTGTTTTAGGCTTACCTACAGATTTTACTGGAAATCCGCGCATTCAGGATGGCACTGTAGATATCGGCGCTTTTGAGGCTCCGGCTTTCGCCCTGGCAACGGTACCGCAAGTAAAACCTGCCTGTACTGGAACGTCCAACGGCAGCATATCCATACAACCGGCATTCGGATGTGAACCGCTTGAGTATCAGTGGTCGCCGCCGGCAGGCACTGGCCCGGAGCTCAACGGATTGCCTCCCGGTGATTACGTCTATACCGTTACGGACGGGAAAGGGAGGCAAATTTCCGATACGATGACCATTCCACTTGCGCCGGCTCCTGATGTTTCGCTGCAAGCAACGGATATAACCTGCGGTTTATCTGTTGGCGGAACCATAACGTCCAATATTTCATCCGGCGTCGCTCCATTTTACTACCAATGGCTTCCTATTGCCCCGGATACCGCCACACTCACCCAACTACAGGCGGGCGCCTACGCGCTCACCATCACAGATGCCAATGGATGCCTGGATTCTGCTG
>JADZFI010000365.1 GCA_020850025.1 Saprospiraceae bacterium | reverse complement strand
TTCGGTGCGTAAAAGGTCGATATCCTGAGTGGATAATCCCACCACGGAACGTTCCACCAGTAAACACAACGTGTAAAGAAATATCAGTAATAATAGCCCTGCCATAAAAAAGAAAACAGCCCGGGAGGTTCAGGGTAAAGGTGATGGGATGGCCGTTTCTGAAAACCCTTCAAATAACGCCTGAAAATCGCCTTTGCCCTTATTGCCCGGGCTGCCTTGTGTTGTTTTTAGAACGGCAGATCATCACCCTCCGCTACCACTGGCGCATCGGCGTGAGCCAGTGCGGGTGCATCGGAGGAAGAGTGCCGACTACCTGCCATGTTGGCCGGCTCGCTGCTGGGGATACGACTTTCGTATGCGCCGCCGCCTTCACGCTTGTCGAGCAAGCGGAACAGGTTGGCCACAATGTCGGTAATGGTTTTCTCCACTCCGTCCTTGTCGGTGTACTTACGGTAGGAAATCTTGCCCTCCACGTATACGGTACTGCCTTTTTTCAGGCTTTTGGCCCGCTCCGCCAAATCCCGCCAAACTACAACGTTGTGCCATTCCGTCTGAGTTTGCCACTCTCCGGCTTTGTCCTTGTAGCTTTCGTTGGTGGCGAGAGAGAAACGGCCAACGAGCGTTCCGTTGTCAAGAGTGCGAATTTCCGGGTCGCCGCCCAGATTCCCGATAAGGGTTACTTTGTTAATCATGTTTTTAAATAGTTTTAAAGGTGATTTGATGAAAGTTCAATTCAAAGTTAAAACTTTACTTTGTAAAAAACAATCAATCACCTTTGGAAACGCAATATTTTTTTTGAGCTCGGACAACGTTACGAGCCGGCAATCTTCCAGCAAAGGGCATTGCTGTATTTCAGTCGGCAAAGCATCCGGAAATTCCAGTTCATAAAAAATGGCGGTGATTTCCTGATGCGTCAGTAATTGCCGAACAGGCGCCGACACACTTTTTGGTTCGAACGACAAAAGTACCTCGGGAACATCATTTTCCGAGAAGGGAAATTCCCAAAGTCCTTTCCAGATGTCTTTACCCATCCGCTTGCGCACAAACCAATGCTCCTGGTGCCGTATGACCAGATAATGAAAGGTTCGTTTTTTGCGGGTAAGTCCTTTTTGTTTTTTGGGCAGTTCGTTCACCCTGTTTTGCTGCCGGGCAACACAATCATCCCGGAACGGACACTCCCTGCAGGCAGGTTGAGAGGGGGTACAACACAAAGCGCCGAAATCCATCATAGCCTGGTTGTAGGCTGCCGGCGCGTCCGGGTCCAGCATTGCACCGGCAAGTGTGGCAAATTGTTTCTGCGCCTTTGGAGTGTCAATCGGAGTGTCGATGCCAAAAATCCGGGCCAGGACACGATACACATTGCCATCAAGTACTGCATGTGGCAACCCGAATCCGAAAGAAGCGATGGCTGCAGCAGTGTAGGGGCCTACCCCTTTTAATAACCGTATGGCTTCGTAGGTGTCCGGAAACTTTCCGTTCAAATGGTGCGCAACATAACGGGCTGCCGCATGGAGGTTTCTTGCGCGCGAGTAGTAGCCTAATCCTTCCCAGTCTTTTAGCACCTGGTCTTCCGGCGCATCGGCCAGTTGTTGCACCGTGGGATAGTGGCGAACAAATTTTTCATAATACGGAAGTCCTTGTTCAACGCGGGTCTGTTGCAGGATAATTTCAGAGAGCCAGATCCGGTACGGATCTTTTTCTCCCTTCCAGGGCATGGGGCGTGGATGTTGGCGCGACCACTCCAGCAATGCTGCGCGAAAAAAAAGACGGAAAGGCTCCTCAGGCCTTGGAAAGTCTTCAGGCATAGGTGGCCACAAGTTCTTGCAGATCTTCCAGATAACGGCGTTTCACCGGCTCACGAATGCTCTTGTTGGTTTGGGTGTGGAATTTGTGATTGCTTAAAAAGCTGACCTGCAACCTGTTCCAGGATTGCTCATCGCCTATGAGGTGATATTCCAGCATTTCCTCAAACAGGGTGTTGCCTATCTTGTAAAAATCCTCGCGGCCGAGGTAATCCAGATCGGCATCACAGAGGATTTGATCCAGCAGGGTCTTGGGCGATTGCGGGATTTTGGTTGACATGATCATGTCGCAAATCCTGTCTATGTCCTGCTCATTGTATCCGTATGCGGGCAGGTATTCGCGCACCAACAGGCAACCCTCCGCTTCGTGACCGGTATGTTTGTTTTTTACGAAACCTGCATCATGAAACAGTGCAGCGGTTTTCACCAATACCTTTTCATGGCCGTTTACGCCTTCACTGTCGCAGAGTTCCGAGGCCATTTTGAGTACATCGAGCGTATGGTGCAGCCCGTGATACTTCAATTGATCGGAAAGCTCTGCGCGAAGCTTGTTCAGTATAAAAGTTTTGGCTGCGCGGTAATCCATGAATGAAGGTTCGGTCGTCGGTCGGGTATCCTCTGTGGATGGATAACGAAGCTTGTGTAAAATTGTTGGTTAAAAGCTCAAAATTGCGGCATTTCTGAAAACTTGAGTATAACAGACAAAAATATTTTACCCAAGCAGGCAATTTTATGCCTAATTCCGTTTTTACGTGATACTTTTAAAGAACTTTGCGTCAGATGGCGTGCTGCACAATATTGGCAGTAACAATATCAGTACATCTTTTCAACCTTAAAATCTCTTTCCGATTATGAATGTAATGGACATCCTTCAGAGCCAGCTTTCTGACGATATGGTAGGCCAGCTCTCCGAATACATCGGCGCCGAGCCGCAACAAACGGCTCAGGCTGCCAACGGCGTATTTGCAACCCTGCTGGGTGGCCTTGCCAATAACGCCTCGTCGGAAAACGGACTCTCTGCTCTTGGCGCCGCACTCGACCGCGACCACGACGGCTCCATTCTCGACGATCTTGGTGGTATCCTGGGCGGTATGCTGAGCGGCGGCGCAACGGATAACCGCGCTACCAACGGTATGGGAATCATTGGCCATATCCTGGGCGATCGCCAGGAAGTAGCTGCCGAGCAAATCGGACAGTCGTCCGGCCTGAGTGCTTCTCAGGTAATGAAACTCCTGCCCGTTCTTGCTCCGATTGTCATGAGTGTACTCGGCAAAGCCAGAAACTCCGGCGGACTGGATTTGGGCAGCCTGGCCAATATTCTGTTGGGCGGCGCCCAGCAGGCCCAGCAGCAACAAGGTATGGGCGACCTGCTCGGCAACGTACTCGGCTCCGTCCTGGGCGGCGGTGGCCAACAGCAGCAACAACAGTCATCCCAAGCCGGCGACCTCCTGGGCAGCGTCCTGGGCGGCCTGTTCGGCAAGCGTTAATTTTTGACGGTAGACGGCTTACGGCCTGCGGTTGACGGTTCTGTCAACCGTAAGCCGTCAACCGTAAGCCGTCAACCGTAAGCCGTCAACCGTATGCAAACCATCCTCATCACCGGCGGGGCCGGGTTCATTGGCTCACATCTGGTGCGCCGCTTTGTACAGCATTATCCGGAGTACAGCATCGTAAATCTGGACGCGCTTACCTATGCCGGAAACCTGGAAAATCTCCGGGATGTGGAGCATGCCCCCAACTACCATTTTGTGCGTGCCGATATCCGGGATGCGCAGGCACTGGCCGATATTTTCAACCAATACAAGCCAGACG
>JADZFI010000364.1 GCA_020850025.1 Saprospiraceae bacterium | reverse complement strand
CCGGGGTGTTTTTCAGATGAAACTGCCAATTGCCTCCTCCCAAAAGACTTTTTCGGAAGATTAATGGTCCAATCGAAAGCGAACTATCCACCTCAGGTAATTCCAGTGCGAATTCAGTATTATCAGTTTGCAGCAACACATTGACCTCCCGATAAATAATGGAGTCAAAGATTGGCGGATTTTGTGTTTTCGTAGTATCATTATCAACTCCGGGATCTTCAGGATTTACAGGCGCCACTTCCTTAGTGCAGCTAAAATATGCCAACGAGCCTAATAGAATAAGCAAAGGAAGTACGGATGTTCTGAAAGCGATATTTAAAGGAGCTATGTTTTTCATAATAAACTAAGTTAAGAAGTCTCTTAAGGAACGAATGAGTAGCCCCCCCGTTTTGCTTATTTAAGACAATTCATTAAATGAGTTCATCAATGTGCATTTCGATGCTGCGCACCATTTTACCCAAAGGCAGGTCATTCTCATCCGCGCCGAAGGGCTCTTCAATTTCCTCTGCAATCAGTTCCAGACTGGCCAGGACGAAAAAAATGAATCCTACAATCGGGATCACCCAGTAGCCCAGATTGAATACAAAGCCAAAGGGCAGGGTTACCACATAGATCAGGACGAATTTTTTGATAAATACGCTATAAGAATACGGGATGGGAGTGTTTTTAATGCGTTCACAAGCTCCGCAGATGTCGGTAAACGATTGCAATTCTGCATTTAGAAACAGCAATTGTTCGCCGCTGATCTTTTTAGACTCCAGCATATGGTTGGCTTTGCGGATCATCAGGGTGGCTACCTGGTTGGGCAGGTGTTTTTCCCGGTCCATTTTCTGTTGTACCGCCTCAGGGATGTCGTCAAACAGTTCCATACGGGTTTCCTCGCTGCGCAGGTGATTTTTCAGGGTGAGCGCATACATAGGAATGGTTTTCCGAAAAAATTTCCGGTCGGGATCATCAGCCGGTAAAATAGCCGCGAGCTTCATCGCCAGGTTCCGGCTGTTGTTCACCAGGGCTCCCCAAAGCTTTCGGCCCTCCCACCAGCGCTCGTAGGCCGTGTTGGTGCGAAATACCAGCAGGAAAGAAATGACAAAACCCAGCAGGGTGTGCATTACGGTAATATTCCGGAGGTGGTTGTTTTCGCTCAGTTGCCAAACCTCCATTTCCAGCCAGGCTATCAGCCAGGAATAGGCGCAAACAACTAAAATCCATGGAAATAACCGCCGAACAGTATCGGAGCGGTGAAAGTGGCTGGGCCAAACAAACCAGGCCTTGGGATCGTGTGCTATCATAGACAGGTTACGGCTTACGGTGGACGGCTTACGGTGGACGGCCTACGGCTTACGGTGGACGGCCTACGGCTTACGGTAGATGGACGACAGGTACAAGCCGCCCACCGTCCACCGTAGGCCGTAAGCCGTCTACAACTGATATTTCTCCAGCCGCCGGTACAGGGAGGCTCGGGTGAGGCCGAGTTCCTGGGCGGCTTCTGTGATGTTTCCATGGTGTTTTTGGAGGGCTTTCATGATGAGTTGCTTCTCCATGTCATCGAGGTTCATGGTGGGTAAAGCCTGATCGTGGGCGTCATCTCTGAAAAAGAAATCTTCCGGCTGTAGCTTCTCTGTTTTCGACATGATCACGGCGCGCTCCACGGCGTGCTGGAGTTCGCGGATGTTGCCAGGCCAGGCGTAGCGATGCATTTCCTTGAGCAGGGCTGCACTAAGTCCGTTTGCCGGGCGGTTGTATTTTCGGGCGAAAGCTTTCAGAAAATGCGTGGCCAGTGGCTCAATGTCTTCAGTGCGTTCACGCAAGGGTGGCAGGTGGATTTCTATCGTGTTAATCCGGTAGAGCAGATCCTGCCGGAATATCCGGTTCTTAACGGCTTCAAACAGGTTCTGGTTGGTAGCAGAGAGTACGCGAACATTTACGGGTTTGGGTCTGTTGGAGCCCACGCGTGTAACGGTTCGATTTTGCAACACGGTAAGCAATTTGGCCTGGCACCCCAGCGAGAGATTTCCGATTTCGTCCAGAAAAATGGTGCCCCCATCGGCAGCTTCAAAACGCCCGGGGCGATCCTCCCGAGCATCGGTAAAGGCGCCTTTCATATGACCAAACAGTTCGCTTTCAAACAGCGACTCGGTTATGGCGCCCATATCCACTTTCACAAAGTTTTCCTGTGCGCGCTGACTGTGTGCGTGGATAGCCTGGGCAATGAGGTCTTTCCCAGTGCCGTTTTCCCCCAACAGCAACACATTGGCGTCGGTTTCGGCCACGCGCAGTACAGTTTCCCAGATTTGCTGCATGGCCCGGCTTTGAAATATAAGTTCGGGAAGATCGGAAGTGGCGGCCAGGTTCCGCCCAAGTTGTTTGGATTTTAACTGGCGGTTCTCGTCCTGACTTGCTTTGAGTTTCAGGGCTGAATGCAGGGTGGCCAGCAGTTTTTCATTGTCCCAGGGCTTTAAAACAAAATCTGTTGCGCCGTTCTTGATGGCCCGAACAGCCAGTTCCACATCGCCGTAGGCAGTAATCAGTATCACCACCGCCTCAGGATCAATTTCCAGAATCCGCGCCAGCCAGTCGAAGCCTTCCTGCCCGGTGTTTTTGGCGCTGCGACCAAAATTCATGTCGAGCATGATCACTGCGTAGCGCTTATCGCGAAGCAGCACCGGAATCTCTTCCGGATCCCGGGTGGTATCCACCTCTGCAAAATGACGCTTCAAAAACAACTTGCCGGCGCTGAGCACACCCGGATTGTCGTCCACAATTAGCAGAGAGCCTTCATTCATAGTCATAGTCATACTCGAATCCCTCGAAATCATTCCGGGGACAAGCCAATGCAAATCACGCAATTTTATCAGATATCGCGTCCGAAATCGGACAAATGATTTTGAGATTGAATCATACTCATGCCATTAGCGGTATTTTAACCACAAAAGCATTTTCAAATTCGCCTGCCCAAACCGGCTTATCACTCAGCAGGGCATACCGGTTGACTATATTCTTCAAGCCGATGCCTGTGGAATGAACAGGGCTGGATCGCGGTTGTAGCCGGTTGTTTACCACCAGAGTGCGATCCTGATCGGTGAAAATATTCACCTCCAGAGGTTCGTTTT
>JADZFI010000363.1 GCA_020850025.1 Saprospiraceae bacterium | reverse complement strand
TACACCCTGGGAGTAACCAATACCCTGAATGGTTGTACAACAGAGCGAACCGTACAGGTAACTCAGGACATTCAGGCCCCCATGGCAGATGCCGGCCCGGATGTGTTGCTCAATTGCTATGCCCCTCAAGCGGTTATTGGAGGACCTAATAACTCAACCGGTCCCAATTTCAGTTATTTCTGGGTGGATCCGGGTGGCATTATCAATAATGGGAACAGCTTGCTGAACCCAACCGTAGCTGGTGGCGGGGTGTATTCTATCATTGTGACCAACCTGGCCAATGGTTGCACCAGCACTGACCCAATGGTAGTAACCACTGATTTCGTAGCTCCGCAGGCCAACGGCGGGCCTACTTTCCAGCTCACCTGCACACAGGCTACCTATACCCTTCAGGCGGTTGCTCCGATTGGTCCAAACATTACTTACGAATGGACGACCATTGGCGGCAGCTTCATTTCAGCTACCAACATCCTCAACCCAACAGTGAACGGCGCCGGACAATATTTCTTACTGGTGACCAACACCACCAACGGGTGTACTTCTTCACCTACCGTACAGATCACACAGGCAGCGGATTTCCCGATTGCCGTGGCAAATACGGCGCCGCAGCTTACCTGTGCCGTGACTGAACTTACCCTCAGTGGCGCAGGGTCCAATAATGGTGTGGGCTACAGCATTACCTGGAGTACACAAAATGGTAATATTGTAAGTGGCGCAAACACCCTCAATCCGATCATTAATGCGCCAGGGACTTATACCATTACCGTTCGGAACATGGTCAATCTTTGCCAGTCGAACAGTAGTGTGGTGGTAACCCAGGATATTACGCCACCACCTGTGAGTGCCGGGCCTCAACAAACCATCACCTGTGATGTGTTGAGTGTGAATTTGCAGGGCAGCAATAGTGCGCTTGGCCAGTTTGGTTACATTTGGTCAACCCCCGATGGCAACATTGTAAACGGAATTGTCACACTGGAGCCACTTGTCAATGCTGTCGGATATTATGAATTGCAAGCTACCAACCTGCAAAACGGGTGTACCAGTGTCGTTGGGGTAAATGTAGTGGCCAACCAGGTAAATCCGGTGGCGACCATCGCCATGCCTGACACCCTCAATTGTGTAACAGCAGAACTCATACTGGATGCCGATTCCAGCAGCACGGGCAATATGACCTACACCTGGACCACCGTGGGCGGCAATATCCTGGATCAAAGTAATCCGCTGGCCATTGTGGTGAATGAGCCTGCCACTTATACCCTCACTGTTGAAGACAATGTAAATGGGTGTACCAGTTCGGCAACGGTAACCGTTCCGGAGGACGTTCAGTCTCCACTGGCCCTGGCCGGCGCCGACGGGGTGCTGACATGCGCAGTGACCACCCTCATACTTGACGGTACCGGTTCAAGCAACAATGGCAACTATTCCTATGCTTGGATCACTTCGGATGGAAACATCCTTTCCGATGCTAACAGCCTGATGCCCACCATTACAGCCGGAGGTACTTATGAGCTGATCGTAACCAACAACGACAATGGCTGTACTTCCACAGACCAGATAGTGGTAACCACCAATACCATACTACCCAATGTTGCGATCGCTACACCGGGTGAAATAGGGTGCCTGCAACCCACCGTATCACTCAATGGCGCCGGCTCATCCAGTGGCCCGAATTTCCAATATGAATGGACCACCACAGATGGCAATATTGTGAGCGGAGTGAATACCAACACCCTGGTAGTCAGCAGCGCAGGCAGTTATACCCTTACTTTGCTCAACCTGATTAATGGTTGCACAGCATTTCAAACGGTACAGGTGAACGACATTACTGTTCTTCCCCAGGCCGAAGCAGGTCCGCCCTTTACCCTTACCTGCGATGTGACGCAAACCACCCTCCAGGGAGCCGGATCAACCGGGGCTGAATATGCCTATGCCTGGACTACCCAGGGCGGCAACATAGTCTCCGGCGCCAATTCTCCCAATCCGGTGGTGAATGAACCAGGGGTTTATTCCCTCACAGTTACCAATACCGGAACAGGCTGTACGCAAACAGACGTGGTAGAAATTGTGGTAGAAACCAACGTGCCAACCGACTTCGAGTTTGACGTACAAAGGCCTACCTGTAAAGACAACGATGGCATAATTACCTTCGGGCTGGTGCAGGGTGGATATGGGCCTTATGCTTATTCTATTGATGGTGGCCAGACCTTTTCCACCTCGCTTGACTTTGACGATATCATTCCCGGCAGTTATGATTTGGTGATTCAGGATGCTAATGGTTGCGAATTTGAGCATCCTCTTGTCATTCCTCCGGCCCCGGATCCTGCCATTTCGGTGGCGCCACAATTTGATATCCTGCTGGGCGATGAGCAGCAACTGAGTGCCCAATTGGGGCCGGGCTATCCGCTGGCATTGGTGGAAAGCATTGTATGGACGCCGCTGGACGGTCTCACGTTTGAAAGCAACAGCGTGCCGGATCTGCTTACGCCTATGGCCAAGCCCCTGCAAACCACCGAATACGTGGTTACCATAACCAGTGTAGATGGTTGCCAGGCTACCGACCGGGTGTTGATCCGGGTGGATAAAACCCCGTATATCTACATTCCGAATGTGTTTTCTCCCTGGCGTGAAGACGGCGAAAACGATGTGTTCCTGATTTTTGCCAATGGTGATCAGATTGAGAAAGTGGACCGGTTCCAGATCTTTGATCGCTGGGGCGACATGGTGTTCGCAGACCAAAATTTCCAACCCAATGATCCGGCACACGGATGGGACGGCCGCCACAATGGTCAGCTAATGGTGCCTGCTGTGTTTGTTTACTATGCCGAAATCCGCCTTATAGACGGCCGGGTGCTGCTGTATAAAGGGGATGTGACGCTGTTGAGGTAGTGTTTGAGTGTTTCGGTGTTTTAGTGTTTTGGTGAGGAAATATGAAAATGGGCCATCATCCTTGATCGGGTGATGGCCCATACTTTTTTGTGGGGGCAGACAGGTTGGCAAATGAGTTATTCCACCAGGACCGGGAAGGTGGAGAATAACACCAAATCGCCGGTATTGGCCATGGTATCAGCCTGGTAACGAAGCACGAGGTTTAGCAAAAATGGTCCCCCTGATTCGGTTGCCTGGATAAAACCATTCAAGCCTTGTTGGCTGGAAAGGCCACTTTTGAAATCTATTTGAATGCTGGAGTCGGAGGCTTCCCAGAACAAAAATGCCCGGTTATCAGGTGAGAGCACCTGCTCCGTCACATTGGTGGTATCAGTTCCATGAATATGATAGAACGCCACCGATGTGCCATATTGCACACCATCATACAGCATCAATGTATCTGCCCCGGATGCCGACCACCAATAGGTTTCCCGGTCGGCCAGCAGATTACTGACTCTGGAAAGCGCCATGGCATTGACAGGCAGTTCGTTTTCAGGAGCCTGATCTTTACCGCATGACGTCAGGATCAATAGCAAAGGGGCAAGCCTGATAAAATGCATAAAGTGATGTTTTTTAGAAATAGATCACCAAATCCCGACCCGGGCCAACGTTATCCAGCATGTACCATTTCATCTGGCCAGCTTTCAGCACAATATTCGTTGGAGATAAAAGTATGTTAAAAAACTAATAAGGCTGACCATGCAACCTGGCTCCAACGTTGTCAGTCATTTGCCCATACTTCCGAACACTTAACTTCCTGCATGAACAAATCCTGCTTTCTGTTTGCGCTGCTCTGCGCTTGCGTCCCTCTTTCCGCCCAAATAACGATTAATGGCAAGGTAACCGATGAGGATACTCAGGCGCTGGCCTTCGTTTCCATTGCCTTGCTGAAAAGTTCCGACTCGAGCCTGGTAAAAGGCGCCCTTACTAACGATCTGGGCATGTATCAAATATCCGGCATAATGCCTGGCAGTTACAGGCTCCAGGCCACTATGGTGGGGTATGCCGAACAAACCACCGAGCTGTTTGAGGTGCTGCCGGAAAGCAAAAACGTTACGGCGGATATCTCCATGGCGCCTGCCGAGAATATCCTGAAGGAAGCAGTCGTGGTGGCCAAACGCCCTCTGCTGGAGCAAAAGGCCGATCGCCTGGTGATGAACGTAAGCGACAGCCCAATCGCCAGCGGCGGCTCGGCGCTGGAAATGGTGCAGAAAATGCCCGGCGTCATCGTGGTGCAGGATCGGGTTACGCTCGCAGGCAACTCAAGTGTTCAAATTTGGATAGACGGCAAACCATCCCAATATGCCGACATGAACGCTGTACTGCGCGATTTACCCGGCGATCAGATCGACCGCATTGAACTTATTACCCAACCCGGAGCCCAGTTCGACGCTGCCGGAGGGGCTATTTTGAACATTATCCTGAAGCGAAATGCCAACCTGGGCTTCAACGGCAATGTAGCCCTTACCGCAGGAGGCAGCTGGTACGATCTTGCTTATGCCGGCACCGACGACCAGACTTTTTACCGCTTGAACCCATCCATGTCGCTTAACTACCGAAAAAACAAGTGGAATCTGTTTGGCTCTTACAGCTATCAAAACCGCTCTTCATTCAATGTCATCCAGGTGAAGCGCTTCATCGGCTCAGAGATTTACGATCAAACCAACTACAATCCGTCCTTTTGGACGGTGCATAATTACCGTATCGGCGCTGATTATTTTCTCACGTCCAAAACTACCATCGGGGCATTGTTTAGGGGATTTCTACGTAGTGGAGAGAGTCGCTCCAACAATGTGACCCAGGTGTTTAATGCATCTGACAACCTGTTCCTGGGCGCCTTCACCACCCAAAACAACTCCGATTCCGATCGTTCACAGGCCTTTGGCAACCTGAACATGCGGCACGAGTTCAATGCCAAAACCGGGCATGTGCTCAATGCTGATGTGGATTACAGTCAGTATATGGTGCAAAACGTAAGTCGCCTGAATATTTTCCAGAATGATGGCAATTCAGCCGAATCGCGGTCAGAGCAGCGTCTTGATCAACCCATTCACATACTGGCCGGGAAGCTCGACTATACCCTGCCTATAGATTCTACCTTTAAAACCGATATGGGGCTGAAAACCAGCTTCGCCACCATCGACAATGATCTGAAGTTTCTGCGCGGCCAAACCATTGATCCGGGCCAGTCGAATGATTTTCTATATGAGGAAAACATCAATGCTGCCTACCTCAACATGTCAAAAAAACTGACAAAATTTGACCTGAACGCCGGTTTGCGCGCCGAGCAAACCATCGTGAGCGGTGTCACAGAGGGTACGCAGGTGCTCGATCGCAACTACCTGCAATGGTTCCCAAGCGCCAGTGCGTTGTATAAAATTGACAAACATTTCGGAGTGCAATCCTCTTACAGTCGCCGGGTGAATCGTCCCGGCTTTCAGCAGCAAAATCCGTTTGCCTTTTTCATAGACTCGCTCACCTTTCAGCAAGGTAATCCAACCCTGTTGCCGGAGATCAGCAACAACGGCCAGTTGGCGCTCACTTACGACAACCAGCCTTTCATCCGGGTTTCTTACGCGAAAACCGATGATGTGATTTTTGAAAACGCGCCACGGGGAGAGGGTACCCGCACCTTTTCCACTGCTGCCAATCTGGCTGAATACGAACGCTGGGCGTTTGAACTCAATTTCCCGATCAAGTATAAAAAATGGATCGACGGCTTTGGCGGCAACCAGTTCATCCTCAACTCCTACAACGCGGAGTACCTGGGCAGTACTTTTCAGAAAAGCAAATGGAACTGGCTGGCCTACTGGCAAATCAACGTTACCCTTCCAGCCGATGTGAAGCTGGAGTTTGGGGGCTGGTACATGACCAAGTTCCTGGAAGAATTCTTCGATATAGGCGCTATGGGCGGCGTAAATCTGGGCGTTTCAAACACGTTCTGGGACAATCGAGGCCGGGTGTCGCTTTCTTTGAACGACCTGTTT
>JADZFI010000362.1 GCA_020850025.1 Saprospiraceae bacterium | reverse complement strand
TTACACCAAAAACCTGATCAAAGCCCGGTATGAGGTAGTGTTTGTATACACCCGGGAGAATTACAAGACCTTCCCGAACCTCATTTACGTTTCGGGTACGATGGGGGAAAAGCAAATTTCGAATGTCAATCCGCAGCAATCTGAGTACAACTGGGGCAGCATTGAAATGGTGGAATGGACCTCTCTCACGGGAGAAAAGCTTAAGGGACTGCTGGTAAAACCTGAAGGTTTTGACCCCAAAAAGCAGTACCCAATGATCGTGAACTTCTATGAGCGGATGACGGATGATCTGCTGCGCCACCGCAGCCCGGATTTTCACCGTTCGCAGATCAATTTCACGGTATATGCCAGCAGGGGGTATCTGATTTTTGCGCCGGATATTCCTTACCAGATTGGTTATCCGGGCGAATCGGCTTATAATTCCATCATGAGCGGGGTAACGGCTCTGATAGGCAAGGGCTTTGTGGATCCCAAGCGTGTTGCGCTGCAGGGTCACTCCTGGGGTGGTTACCAGGCCGCTTACCTGGTAACGCGCACCAATCTGTTTGCCTGTGCAGAAGCCGGTGCGCCCGTGGCCAACATGACCTCTGCCTATGGCGGCATTCGATGGGAGTCCGGTCTGGTGCGCATGTTCCAATACGAGCATCAACAGAGCCGCATTGGCGGAACACTTTGGGAAAAGCCCAAGCAATACCTGGAAAACTCACCCCTCTTTTCGCTCGACAAGGTGGAAACGCCGCTCCTGATTTTGCACAACGACAAAGACGGGGCGGTACCCTGGTATCAGGGAATCGAGTTGTTCACCGGGCTCCGCCGTTTGGGCAAACCTGCCTGGCTGCTAAACTATAATGATGAGCCACACTGGCCGGTCAAACTGCAAAATCGTATAGATTTCCACCGGCGCATGCAGCAATTCTTCGATCACTATCTGCTGGATGCCCCTGAGCCTTCCTGGATGAAAAGAGGGGTGCCGCCCATGGAAAAAGGTATCCTTCAAGGGTATTAAGGCACGAAGGGCAGGAAGACACTAAGGCGCGAAGACGCAAAGGCACAAAGAGTTTCATACAAGGCCTTTGGCCTTGTATAATGTAAAAGCGGGTATTTGACGTCAGTCAAATACCCGCTTTGTGCCTTTGAGACTTTGTGCCTTTGTGTCACCACTTCGCGCCTTAACTCATCCAGTCCTCGATTTCGTCGGCTTCCATTGGGATGTTTTTGAACATATCAATGTTTCCGGTTTCGGTGATCAGGATATCATTTTCGATGCGGATACCGAGGTTCTCTTCCGGGATATAAATACCGGGCTCGCAGGTAAAAATATTGCCTGCGCGGAAGGTGTCGTAACGGTGGAACAGATCGTGCACGTCCAGGCCGAGGTGGTGACTGGTGCCGTGCATGAAATACTTCTTGTAAGCCGGCCATTCTTTGTCTTGCCGGGCGATGTCGTCTTTGGAGATCAGGCCAAGTCCCAGCAGTTCGCTTTCCATCATTTTGCCCACTTCTTTGTGGTATTCCTGGAATTTGGTGCCGGGTACCAGCAATTCACGGGCGCCTTTGAGCACGTTCAACACCGCATTGTAAACATCGCGCTGGCGTTTGGTGTAGCGTCCGTTCACCGGAATGGAGCGGGTGAGGTCGGCATTATAGTTAGCATACTCACAACCGAAGTCCATCAGCAGCACGTCGCCGTCCTGGCACTGCTGGTTGTTTTCGATGTAATGCAGCACGCAGGCATTTTTCCCGGAGCCGATGATAGGCGTGTAGCCGTGGCCGGTGGCGCGGTTGCGGATGAACTCGTGGATGATTTCAGCTTCCACCTCGTATTCCCAAACGCCCGGCTTCACGAATTTCAGCACGCGTTTGAAGGCTTTTTCCGTGATGTCAATGGCATGCTGTGTAGCATCTACTTCCCATTGGGTTTTCACGGTCATCAGTCGTTTCAGAATTGGCTGGGCGCGGTGGAGGGTGTGGGCCGGATAGCGAGCCTGAATCTCGCGGGCATAGCGGAGGTCGCGGTATTCCACCGGAGAGAGAAAACGATCGTTTTCATTCAGGTTGAGGTAAATACCGTCCGACAGCAGGATCAGCTCGTTAATTTCCTTTTCGGCTTCGTCCAGGAAATACACCTTTTCGATGCCGGAAGCTGCGCGGGCTTCCTCCTTGGTGTATTTATGGCCTTCCCAAACAGCCAGGTGCTCATTGGTACGGCGAATGATGAGCACCTCTTCGTGTTGATCGCGTGGGCAGCCAGGGAACAACAACACCATGGTTTCTTCCTGGTCAATACCTGTAAGCCAGAATAGCGCCGAGTTTTGGCGGAAATTGTGATACTGGTCGCCGGAGCGCGGGAACTGGTCATTGGAGTTGAAAATGGCCACCGTTCCGGGCTTCATTTCCGCAGCAAAGCGCTTGCGGTTGGTTTTGAACATCTCAGGGCTGAGCGGTTGATATTTCATGATAAAAACAGAAAAAGTTAAACGAGTGGGAGGCCAACAAGGGCATCCGGTTGGAAGCTCAAAGAACGCGTTCTTTTGCTTTTCGCAGCAAGTCGTTTCGGGTAAAAAGCGTTACGTTTGTCCATGTACAGTTTTT
>JADZFI010000361.1 GCA_020850025.1 Saprospiraceae bacterium | reverse complement strand
TTGGACGTTGGACTGTTGGGCAATAGACTATTAGACAATGGACTTGGGATCAGGTTAACTGCTAAATAATACTTTACCGAGTGCAAGTCCATTGTCCAACGTCCAACAGTCCAACGTCAAAAAGCCTAACAGTCCAACGTCCAACAGTCCATCGTCCATCGTCCAACAGTCCAACAGTCCAGACTCCATGCAAGATTCCCCCAACCTGCCTCCGTCCATCGGAGAAACCGAACGCCAGGAATTTGTGCGTTCCTTGCGCCTTTCGCGCATGATCCTGCCCGTGGCGTTGGGACTGGCTGCCGTTGGGTATTTGTTCTACCGACAATTTGATGCGGAAAAATTCCGGTCCATCTCCTGGAGCGGACACGCTTTTGCCTGGATTGGCGCTGCCTTGTTGTTGCTCATTGCCCGGCACTTTTTTTATGCATTTCGCTTAAAAACCCTCACAGGAGATCAGTTTTCCTGGAAAAAATGCCTGGAGCTCATCGTCATTTGGGAATTCAGCAGCGCGCTGACACCCACCAGCAAAGGCGGCCCCTTTGTGATGCTTTTTGTGCTCACCCAGGAAAAAGTGCCCGCCGGACGCACCGCAGCGGCCATTTTTTACACCATGATCTGCGATACAGGATTCTTCGTCATCCTGCTGCCGCTGTTGTTGAGCATTTATGGTCCGCCCATGCTCTACCCGGGCATGACCTCCTATTCCGACCAGAATCTGGCCTCCAGCGTGCTGTTTTTCACTTACAGCATGATGGTGTTTTACTTTGTCGTGCTGACTTTTTTTGTGTTTATCAGGCCGCAGTTAGCCCGCAAAGCCATGCACTGGCTGGCCGGCATTTCGTGGTTAAAAAGGTGGTCGGCCAAACTAAGCTGGTGGGGGGAAGAATTTGAGCTGGCCGCCAGAGAATTGGGCAGGCAAAACTGGAAATACCACGTAAAAGTGCTCACCGGCGCCCTCGGAGCCTGGACCAGCAAGTTCCTTATGATCAATTGCCTGATCATCGCCATTGTGCCCACCACGCCCATTGACGGCGGAACACAGGCCTTTATCTATGCCCGCCTGGTGGCCATGTTCGTCATCATGGCCTTCAGCCCAACCCCCGGCGCTGCCGGATTGGCAGAAATTGCCCTGGCCGGGTTCATCTCCGATTATGCCCCCACCGGAATCGGCATGATTGTAGCCATTCTCTGGCGAGGCATGGCCTACTACGGCTATTTAATTGCCGGAGCCATTGTGGTGCCGGCCTGGGTTTCGGCAAGAATAAAACGGTAGACGGTTTACGGTAGACGGTGGACGGCTGACGGTAGACGGCTGACGGTGTATTCTGGAACTCCGTTCCGGGCTGATCAGAACCGCATGATGCAACCTATGGGCCCTTTTGGTTGTTTTGGCAAATAGTATCGGGGTAACTGCAGTCACCCCGATACTATTCGCCAAAACTGTCAGCTGCACAGACTTTGGAGCAGGAAACAAACGTTACTTTTGCCTTTCTGGACACCATCCAAAAAACAACCAAGCACATGTTACACTCAGTTTTGAAATCGCTACTGGTTACCCTGGTTTTTAGTCTGTTCGGTGCAGCATTGTCTGCCCAGACGGCCGATCCCAATTTGGCCAATCAGTATTTTTCCGATGGAGAATTTGAAAAAGCGGCGGCCTTGTATGGTCAGTTGGTGGAGAAAGAACGCAAGAGCGACTACTATTTCATGCGCTATATTGATTGCCTGACCAAGCTGGAAAAGTGGGAAGACGCCGAAAAAGCAGTCAAAAAGCAGATCAAGG
The DNA here is from genome assembly GCA_020850025.1 of Saprospiraceae bacterium. Taxonomy (GTDB): domain Bacteria; phylum Bacteroidota; class Bacteroidia; order Chitinophagales; family Saprospiraceae; genus M3007. The sequence continues at coordinate 8,835 of JADZFI010000361.1, read as the reverse complement.
ATCAGCCGGAAAACAACGTGTTGTTCGTGGTATATGGTCAGATATATGAAGAACAAGGCAAAACAGCCGAGGCAGAGGCGCAGTACCAGAAAGCCATCGATAAAATGGCTTCCGATTATGCCGCCGTCATCCGCCTGGCCAATATGTTTCAGAACGATTCCAAGTTCGACTACGCGGTAAAAACCTACGAACGCGGCGCTCAGCTTACCCGCGATCCCAACCGTTTTGCCTACAATCTGGGCGATCTCTACCGCAGAAAAGGCGAGCCAAAGAAAATGACCGAGCAGTACCTCAATGCGCTGGAATCAGACCCGGGTAAACTTCCTTCCCTGCAAACCATTTTTGCCCGCACCCTAGGCCCGGAGGATCTGCAGGAACTTCAGACGCAATTGTATGCCCGCATTCAGCAAAATGAAAATCCTGACTACATCGAACTGCTGGCCTGGTCGTTCGTGCAGCGTAAGGATTTCAAAAGTGCCCTGCGCCAGTACAAGGCACTGGATAAACGCCTCGGGGAAAGTGGTCAGCGCGTGATGCGCCTGGCTGATGATGCCGCCGAAGCCCGGGATTACGAAACGGCCATCGCCGCCTATGAATATGTGATGACGGAAAAAGGGCAAACCAGCCCGTTCTTCTTCGATGCCAAACAGGAGGCCATGCAATGCCGGCGGCGGAAGATCACCGAAGGGCTGAACTACACCCAACAGGATCTCGTCATTTTGGAAACGGAATACGAAGCCTTCCTCTCGCAATACGGCAAAAGCAGCCAGAGTGCGCCCATCATCCTGCAACTGGCCGAACTTGAAGCGATTTACATGCGCAACCTGCCCAAAGCCATTCAACTGCTGGAAGAACTGAAGCAGACCCCAGGCATCCGCCAGAACGTAATGGCCCGATTGAAGATTGATCTGGGCGACTATTACCTGATGCACGGCGATATTTGGGAAAGCACCCTGCTGTACAGTCAGGTGGATAAAGCCTTTAAGGAAGATACCATCGGACAGGAAGCGCGGTTCAAGAATGCACGACTTTCGTACTTCAATGGCGACTTCCAGTGGGCACAGGCGCAGTTTGATGTGTTGAAAGCCTCTACTTCCAAGATGATCGCCAACGATGCCCTGGATCTTTCAGTGTTCATCATGGACAACCTGAATCTGGACACCACCTCCGATGCCATATCCCTGTATGCAGCGGCGGAATTGCTCGTATTGCAAAACCGGTACGACGAAGCTTTTTTAAAGCTGGATACCCTCGCCCGCGACTTTCCGGAACATTCCCTGCAGGACGATATTTTGTACCTGAAAGCCCGCATTTGGGAGAAACAGCGCAATTTTGAAAAAGCCATTCCTCTGTATGAAGAGGTGGCAGATAAATACAAAGACGATATCCGTGCCGATAACGCTTTATACGCCCTTGCCCAGATATTTGAACTGCGCATGAATGACCTGGAAAAGGCCAAAGGCATTTATGAAAAGATCTTCCTGGATTATTCCGGCAGCGTATTCGCGGTGGATGCCCGAAAGCGGTTCCGGATTTTGAGGGGGGATAAAGTGCAGTGAAAGTGTGTTTGAGTGTGCGAGTGTTCGAGTTGGCGTTCGGCTTGGGCTGGAGGGTGTCTCATAAGTAAATTTTACCGCAGAGTCGGAGAGGCGCTGAGTTGTATAGCATTGATTATCAAAACCTCTGCGCCTCTCCGACTCTGCGGTAAAATCTAATAAAGAGACAGCCTCAAATATCAACAAATCATGACCAATAAAATCGACGACTATATTTCCGCCCAACCGGAGGAAGTGAGAGACTTGCTGGAGCTGGTCAGAAATCTCATACGCGATGAAGCGCCTGAGGCTTCGGAGGACATCAAGTACGGTATCCCCACTTTTATCCAGAACGGTAATCTGGTGCACTTTGCCGCTTTCAAGCACCACATCGGGTTGTATCCCACCCCCAGTGGCATGACAGAATTTGCGGAGGAGCTGTCGCCCTACAAGGCGGGCAAAGGCTCGGTCCAATTCCCCCTGGATAAGCCCCTTCCCCTCGAGCTCATTCGCAAGATCGTGAGGTTTCGGGTGCAGGAAACACAGGCCAAAAAAACATCCGGGAAAAAGAAGTCGGAAAAGCCCCCTCAGTAAAGGAATAAAGTGGGAAATTTGCCCCACCCAAACACCAAAACACCAAAACACCAAAACACTAACCCACCACCATGTCTGATATTTTCGAAAAAGCGGAGCAGGTATTAGCCGACATCCATGCACAAGCTCCAGCTAACGCCGCCGAGCTGGAAGCATTCAGAATTCAATATCTCGGTACCAAAGGCCTGATAAAGGGTCTGATGGAGGAAATGCGCAGTGTGCCCAACGAGCGCAAACGCGATTACGGGCAGCTCATGAATCGGCTGAAACAGGAGGCCGAAACCAAACACGATTCTCTGAAAGAGGTCTTCGAAGCTCAGGCGCAAAGCGCTGCAGGCAGCGCCATCGACCTCAGCGCCCCGGGCGAACCCATGCCCCTCGGCTCTCGTCACCCGGTAGCGGTAACCATGAACCGCATCATTGAGATCTTTACCCGCATGGGTTTCAGCGTAGCAGATGGCCCAGAAATTGAAGACGATTGGCACAATTTCACCGCCATGAATACCCCGGAAGACCACCCTGCCCGCGATATGCAGGACACGTTCTACGTGGTAGACGCCCCGGGTATGCTCCTGCGCACACACACCTCGCCCGTGCAGGCGCGTGTGATGAAAAACCGCAAGCCGCCTATTCGAATCATTGCACCTGGCCGGGTGTATCGCAACGAAACCATTTCCACCCGCTCACATGCCCAGTTTCACCAGGTGGAAGGACTCTATATTGACGAAGGCGTATCCTTCGCCGATTTGAAGCAAACGCTTCTGTTCTTCGCACAGGAGATGTTCGGCGCCCCGAAGATCCGCTTGCGCCCTTCTTTCTTCCCCTTCACAGAGCCCTCTGCGGAAATGGATATCTGGCTGGGTACGGATACCGAAAAAAACTATCGCCTTACCAAAGGAACCGGCTGGCTGGAAATTCTGGGATGCGGCATGGTGGATCCTCAGGTATTGGAAAACTGCGGTATTGATTCCAAAAAATACAGTGGTTTTGCCTTCGGTATGGGCATAGAGCGTCAGGCACTCCGTTTGTACGAAATTGGCGATATCCGTCTGTTGTTCGAGAACGATGTGCGCTTTTTGCGCCAGTTCGCGTCAGCAATGTAGTCTTTACCGGGGTCTGTACCCCGCTACGGCATAATACAGGATATACAGATAACAAGGCGCCATCAGCAGCAGGAATGCTGACTGATACCCCATGCTTCTTTCCAGCAATCCGTAGGCTTGCGGAATGAGCGCTCCCCCGGCAATACCCATGATCAGCCAGGCCGAACCCACTTGGGTAAAGCGTCCGAGTCCGTTGATGGCCAGCGGGAAAATGGCCGGCCACATCACTGCGTTGGCCAGGCCCAGCAGGGCTATGCAGCTAACCGCCGTGGAGCCTGTGGTGAAGTAGGTGAGCACGGTGAGCACCAATCCCAGCACGGCAGAATATTTTAAAAAGTTTTGCTGGGCTATGTATTTCGGAATGAGGAAAATGCTCAGGATATAGCCCAGCAGCATGGCCCCCAGCGTGAAGGTGGTGAAGTATTTGGTCTGATCCAGGCTGAACCCAAGCGATTTGCCGTACACCCCGATCACGTCGCCTGCCATTACCTCTGCCCCTACGTACACAAAGATGGCCAGGGCGCCCAGCACCAGGTGCGGGAATTGCCACACATGCGTGCGGCCGGCAGAAAGCGGCGTGTTTCCTTCTTCTACTGATTCCGCAGAAGTGTCAATTTCCGGCAGGGAGGAGCGGCGTATCATGAGGGCCAAAACGGCGAGTACGGCCGCCATCACCATGTAAGGCATCACCACGCGGCCGGCAAGCTCATCGAGCAATTGACTGCGCACTGCAGCGTCTGTGGCGTTGGTGATTTCCGTTTCAATGGCTGAGGCATTTTTTAACACAATACTGCTGAGAATGAGCGGACTGAGTATGCCGGCCACCTTGTTGCAGATGCCCATGATGCTGATGCGCTGTGCCGCACTTTCAATCGGGCCAATAATGCTGATGTACGGGTTGTTGGCCGTTTGCAACAGCGCCAAACCCATGCCCTGAACGAACAGTCCGGTTAAAAACAGCGGGAAAGAGCGCGCATTGGCGGCCGGGATAAAGATGAGACAGCCCAGCGCCATGACCAGCAGGCCCCAGGCCATGCCGTTTTTGAAGCCGGTTTTTTCCAGAATTTTGGAAGAAGGAAGCGCCAGGAAAAAATAGCTGATGTAAAAGGCAAACGTGACAAAAAGCGCCTGAAGCGTATCCAGTTCGCAGGCCAGTTTCAAAAAAGGAATAAGGGTGCCGTTCAGCCAGGTTACAAACCCGAAAATGAAAAACATTACCCCGATAATGGTCAGCTGGTACAGGTATTGACTGTTTTTAGTAGAAGCTTGCTGCATAGACGTTCGTTTTGCCTTGTATTCAGGGGTAAAGGAAATTAACTTTTGGGTAGTTTCAAACTTTTGGAGGAAGGATTACCTGTTGCACAATCCCGAATTTCACGTTTATACAATTCGTCAGATCGCACTATCTTTCATCCCAAAAAAACGTTCGATGGTCCTCCGGTTATTTGTGCCCGCTTGCCTGCTGCTGCTTTGCCTTACCAGTGCTCACCTGCTCCCCCCTAAATATGCTTTGCCAAACGGGCGGCTAAACCCGCCCATACATCAAACCCAAAGAGCGTGGGCGACCACAAGGGTCGCCCCTACCCCTCAAACCCATCAAACCCTTCAAACCCCTCAAACCCACCACTCCTGCTCCCACCCCGACTGGGGATTCTTCGCGCACAAACGCATCAACCGGCTGGCTACTCTCACGCTGCCCCCGGAGATGATGGTGTTTTTCAAACCCAATATTGATTACCTCACTGATCATGCCGTAGATCCCGATATGCGCCGGTACGCCAGCAAGCACGAAGGGCCCCGGCATTACATTGATTTGGACCAATACGGAGAGCCGCCTTTTGATAAACTCCCAAGACAATGGCTGGATGCCATGCTGGCCAATACCGATATCTGGATGGTGAATGCCAGAGGCGATACCTCATTGTTGTTTGGCGCTAAAAAGCCCTTACAAGCAGTTTGGCAACGGGATTACAAACACTGGTTCAACCGGCAGGTGCTCTCGCGTTTTTATACCGACGATGAAACCATACCGGTCGACTCCCTGCTCAGTTTCCTGGATTTTATGGGCCGGACGGAAAAACCGGTGGCTGCATTTTATCGCGAGCACCTCTCGGAGCACGGCGTTTTGCCCTGGAATTTGCAGCGCATGCAACGCCAGCTCACGGAAGCTTTCCGGCAGCGCGACAGCCGGCGCATCCTGAAACTGGCCGCCGATATAGGTCATTACATCGGCGATGCGCACGTGCCACTGCATACCACGAGCAATTACAACGGACAAAAAACCGGGCAGCACGGAATCCACGGATTCTGGGAGAGTCGCATCCCCGAGCTTTTTGCCGACGACACTTACGATTATTTTGTGGGCAAACCCGAATACATTGAACGCACAGAGGATTGGTTCTGGCAGGCTGTTTTTGATTCCCATGAACTGGTAGACAGCGTGTTGAGTTTTGAAAGAGCCCTGCGCCGGAGCTTCCCTCAGGACCGGCAAATGTGTCCCGACATGCGCCTGGGCACCATGGTGGTAACCCCCTGCCGCGATTTTGCTGCCGCCTATCAGGAATCGCTTAACGGCATGATCGAGCGCCGACTTCGTGCTGCCATCCATGCGGTGAGCTGCTCCTGGTACACTGCCTGGGTGGATGCCGGAGAACCCGACCTTTCCAAACTCGACAAGCCCCAGAAAAGCGAGGCCGAGCGCAAGGAAGAGGAAGAACTGCGAAAAACATTTGATCAGGGCCGGATACTGGGCCGGGCGGAGGATCATTGATTTTTTACCGCAGAGGCAGTGGCCATTTCTCCGCGCCTCTGCGCCTCTGCGGTAAAAATAAACTCTCTGCGCCTCTGTGCCTCTGCGGTAAAAATAAACCCTCTGCGCCTCTGCGGTAAATATCCCCCAAATCTGACTTTCTTTGCTGTTAAAATGACCATACTCCATAAAATCCAACGCTCCTCCATGCACCACCTGTTTTATAAGTTGCAAATCCCAAATCGTCAGTCGTCAGTCGCAAATCGTACATCGCAAGTCGCAAATCGTAAGTCGTACATCGTACATCGTAAGTCGTCAGTCGTAACGCTACTATTACTATTCGGCCTTACCCTTTCTGCCCAAACCGATACCCTGCGACTCATTTTTGCCGGCGATATCATGGGGCATGCTCCGCAGATCACGAGCGCGATGACGGCCAAGGATCAGTACGATTACACGCCTTGTTTCAAATACGTCAAACCCATACTGGAGCAGGCTGATATTGCCATTGGCAACCTGGAGCTTACCCTTCCCGGCAAGCCGCCTTACACGGGTTATCCCATGTTCCGCAGCCCGAATGCTCTTGCTTCAGCCCTGAAAAGCGCCGGATTCGACCTGCTTGTAACGGCCAACAACCACTCCAACGACGCCCGCGGCCCCGGGGTGGTCAACACCATTGAGGTATTGCGCAAGGAAGGTTTTTTACAAACCGGCACCTTCAAAGATATCCGCGACCGCAGCACCTTGTATCCGTTGATGATCTATAAAAACGGATTTAAAATTGCCCTGCTCAACTACACATACGACACAAATGGCGTACCCACAGAAGCGCCAACGGTGGTCAACCTGATAGACAACGAACAAATGGCCGCCGACCTCGCGGAGGCGCGCGCGCGAAAGCCGCATTTCATCATCGTGGTGATGCACTGGGGCCTGGAATACCAGCTCACCGAAAATGCCGTGCAACGCGAACAGGCCAAATTCCTGATCAAAAACGGGGCAGATATGGTGATCGGGTCGCACCCGCACGTGGTGCAGCCCATCCGGATGGAACGCGTTGCCATGCCCGACGGCAGCGAAAAAGAAGCCCTGGTGGTGTATTCCCTGGGCAATTTCATTTCCAATCAGCAACAACCCAATACCGATGGCGGCATTTTGTTCCAGGTAGATCTGTTGAAAAACAAGGGTAACCCACAAGTGCGTCTGGGCGAACACGGCATCATCCCCATCTGGCGTTATATCCATAAGAATGCCGCAGGCAAAAGCACCTTTTATGCCCTGCCGATTTCAAGGGTGGAGCAAAATGACAAACTCGTGCCCGGCATGCCGCTCACTGCGCAAAGTTCCATGGCAAAATTTGCCGACGGCTTGCGCAAGCGTATGAAATACAAGGAATTGAAGATTTAAGCGCCATGGAAAGACCCTATGTTTACTACGATTTCACCCTGAGCCTCTGTTCCCAGTGCCTGCGCAGGGTGGATGCCAAAATCGTGTTTGAAAACGATCAGGTATGGATGCTCAAACGATGCCCGGAGCATGGGGCGGAGAAGGTGCTGATTGCGGACGATGTGGAATATTACCGCAGCACCCGCAACTACGCCAAGCGGAGCGAAATGCCCCAAAAATTCAATACCCGCACCCATTACGGATGCCCGTACGATTGTGGCTTGTGTCCGGACCACGAGCAACATTCCTGCCTGACCATTGTAGAAGTAACTGATCGCTGTAATCTCACTTGCCCTACCTGCTACGCAGAGTCGTCGCCCCACCATGGTCGGCACCGCACACTGGAGGAGATAGAGGCCATGCTGGATCTGGTGGTAGCCAATGAAGGCCAGCCCGACGTAGTGCAACTCAGTGGTGGAGAGCCTACGGTACATCCGCAATTTTTCGAGATCCTGGACATTGCCAAGCGCAAGCCTATCCGGCATTTGATGCTGAATACCAATGGCATTAGGATAGCCAAAGACCCCGCTTTTGTGGAGCGATTGGCCTCGTACATGCCGGATTTTGAGATTTACCTGCAATTCGATTCCCTTCAGCCGAAGGTGCTGGAATGTTTGCGCGGCGAAAACCTGCTGGAGGTGCGCATGAAAGCACTCGAAAACCTCAACCGGTTCAACCTCTCCACCACCCTGGTCGTGACATTACAAAAAGGCCTGAACGACCAGGAAATCGGAGCCATCATAGACTTTGCCCTGAAACAGCGTTGCGTGCGCGGGGTCACCTTCCAGCCTACCCAGATAGCCGGGCGCGTGGAGGGCTTCAATCCGGCTACCGATCGGATCACCCTGACACAGGTGCGCAAGGAGATTTTGCGCCAGGCGCCGGTTTTTCAGTCGGAAGACATCATACCAGTGCCCTGCAACCCTGATGCCCTGGCCATGGCCTATGCCCTGAAGATAGACGGAGAAGTGTTTCCGCTCACCCGTTTTATCAACCCTCAGGACATACTCGACAACTCCCGCAACACCATTGTGTATGAACAGGATGAGCGCCTGCATCAACACATGGTACAGCTGTTCAGCACCGGCAATTCCGTAGAGTGCGCCACCAACGAACTCAACCACAGCCTCATGTGCTGCCTGCCACAGGTGAGCGCCCCCAACCTCGGCTATGAAAACCTGTTCCGGATCATCATCATGCGCTTCATTGATGCCTACGACTTTGATGTGCGGGCCATCAAAAAATCCTGCGTGCACATTGTGAGTCCGGACGACAAAAAGATTATACCTTTCGAAACCATGAACCTCTTCTACCGCGACCCCATGAAACGCGCAGTATTGGATCGATTAAGAAGGGGTGACTTCAACGAGATCATCACCGAATCGGCCACCAGGATTTAATTCCCCCC
>JADZFI010000360.1 GCA_020850025.1 Saprospiraceae bacterium | reverse complement strand
TGGTACGACAATGAGGAGTAAGGGCTAAAATTCCCATATGACCACATTCCAGTCCTCCTTGGCCACCTTATCCGAAAAAGTGTGCATGGTTTGGAATCCTAAGCGCTCATGGGCGCGCATGGAGCGGGTATTCCGCTGGGCAATCTCTGTAATGACGAAATCGTAATCCAGGCTGCAGACTTCTTTCATTTTGGCGTACATACCGTCGAAAACACCCATTCCGCGGTATCCCTCTGCTACACATATTTGCCCCATCACGAACCAGCGCAGGTGAGTAGCCAGCAATTGACCTTTCCAGGAAAGGGTGTCGAGCAATTCGAACATGGGCTGGAGAATAGGAACAAATGCTGCGAACGACCGGGGCATGACAAGCGCATACCCTACCACTTTTTCGCCATCTTTTGCGATGATACCAGGCGCCTGCTGATTCATGCGCTGCAGCACATCCGGATCGTGTTTCACCGTAACAAATCCCTGTTCCTGTGCAATGGCAGCCGGAACATTGGATACGTGGTTGGCAGCCTGAAGTTCCAGGATTTGTTGTACCTCGGAGGGGGTGCTGACGGTGGTAAATACAATTTCCATGATGCAAATTTGGTAAAGAATTTTTATCTTTAGGAAAACATACTACTTTCGGCCCGCCAAATTTTCCAAACAACATATCGTACAACGAATCACCACCGTTCATGACCCTTGGTATTTTGAAAGAAGCAGACGGCGAGCAGCGAGTAGCCGTCACCCCGGATTCGATTCCGGCCATCTCCAAACTTGGCTTTACCAAAATTTTGGTTGAACGAGGCGCAGGTGCTACTGCGTTTTTCGACGATGCAGCCTTCACAGCAGCAGGCGCCGAAGTTGCAGATGCGGATACCGTCCTCAAAAATTCGAAGGTTTTGGTAAGAATACACCCGCTATCTGAAGCGGCCATCTCCCAACTCTCCGCAGGACAAATCGTCATCGGCCAGTTCAATCCCTTGTCGAATAAAACTGCGGTGGAGCAACTACTGAAGACCAATATCACCGGCTTTAGCCTGGATATGGCGCCACGAAGTACGCGCGCCCAGGCACTCGACGTGTTGTCGTCCATGGCAACTGTTGGCGGCTATAAGGCGGTACTTACCGCAGCAGCGCACCTGCCTACCTTTTTCCCAATGTTTATGACCGCCGCAGGCACCATCAAGCCCGCTAAAGTGCTCATTCTGGGCGCTGGTGTAGCCGGTCTGCAAGCCATTGCTACCGCCAAACGCCTCGGCGCCGTGGTAGAAGCTTTTGATGTACGTGCAGCTGCAAAAGAAGAGGTGCTTTCCCTGGGCGCCAAGTTTGTGGAAGTAGAAGGCGCTGTAGACGACAAATCGGCCGGCGGCTATGCCGTAGAACAAACGGAAGAGTTCAAGCAACGCCAGGCACAACTTATACATGACAAGGCCATCGGGTCGGATGTCATCATCTGCACCGCACAGATTCCGGGTAGAAAAGCCCCGGTTCTACTCCGCAAGGAAACAGTGGCTGGCATGAAAGCCGGCGCTGTGGTGGTAGACATGGCAGCTTCCACCGGAGGCAACTGTGAGTTGACGGAAAATGGAAAAACCATTCACCCACACGGCGTGACCATCATCGGCGATTCCAACCTGGCAGGTTCCGTATCCAAGGATGCCAGCGTGATGTTCGGAAAGAACATCGTGAATTTCCTGAAACTCATCATGATTAAAAACGAGCTTGTCCTGAACTGGGAAGATGATATCGTGGCGGCCACTTGTGTTGCGCATGAAGGGAAAGTGGTGAGTGAAAGAGTGAAGAGTGTAATGGGGGGCTGATCCGCTGATGATCCATGAGCAACATCCAGTTTCTCGGCTATGGAACATATAGCAAATGAACTTTTGAAAGTGCTAGAGCAGAAAATGCCGTCACTTTTGGACATTTCAGAAGAAGCGTCCGAGTTAAAATTAGGTACAAAGTGGTCCAAAAAGGAAATTTTGGGCCATCTGATAGACTCAGCCTGTAATAATCAACAAAAGTTTGTGCGGACGATGCAATCGGGTCAACATTCGGATTTTACAGGTTATGACCAGGACTTTTGGGTGAAAGCCCAGGGCTATCAGAAACAGAAATGGAAGGATTTACTGCTTTTTTGGGAGCTGTACAACAGGCATCTGGCATGTTTGATCCGGCAAGCTTCCGGGGAGCATCTCCAAAAAACCATTTCGATAGATGGCGGTTCTCCGTTGACGCTTGCTTTTATTATGGCCGATTATGTGGAACATCTGAAACACCATTTGAGACAAATACTTCCATCGACAAACCATACAATGTCCTAACAATATGGCTAACTTTTTTCTTGAAAATCAGGACCTGATCTACATTGTAATCCTGAGTATTCTGCTTGGTATAGAGGTCATTTCCAATGTGCCGGCCATTCTGCACACCCCTCTGATGTCGGGCGCAAATGCCATACACGGGGTGGTGATCATTGGCGCTATCATTGTGATGGGCCACGCCAAACCCGATGATTTTCTCGCCCTGACACTGGGCTTCATTGCTGTGGTACTGGGTACGCTCAACGTAGTTGGCGGCTTTGTGGTGACTAACCGCATGCTCGAAATGTTTAAGAAAAAGAAGTGATTGATCGGGTCAATCCGTGATGTCGGTTGGGATTTCACCCCATTTACCCACATTCAACAGATTGACCACATTAACCACATTAAAACACATTGCCCACATTCTCTATGTCCACCTTTTTACTCGAACTCTCTTACCTGATTGGGTCCATAACCTTTATCATTGGTCTTAAACAACTCAGTAGCCCAGACTCTGCCCGCAAAGGCAATCTGGTAGCTGCTGCCGGTATGGGTATCGCCATTCTTGCTACCATATTGTTTCACCAAAAAGACGGTCAACCCATTGGCAATATCCCCTGGATCATTGCTGCCATGGGTATTGGAACAGTGATTGGCTGGATGATGGCCATGAAGGTAAAAATGACCGCCATGCCGCAAATGGTGTCGTTCTTCAACGGCATGGGTGGCGCGTGTGCCGCCATCATCAGTATTGTGGAATACAATGCGCATCCGGAAGGCTCTTCAGGGTATCTTCTTACGGTGTTTCTTGGCCTGATCATTGGCTCGGTGTCGTTCAGCGGCAGTATGGTTGCATACGGCAAGCTCGACGAGAAAATCAAGGATATTTCGGCAAGTTTCCTGACGTACCTCAACCTGCTCCTCCTGGTGCTGATTTTTGCTATCATGGGAATTGCAATTGTACAGCCAGATCTTCTCGGTCATTCTGTAGTATGGATCCTGCTGGCCATATCCTTCATATATGGTATACTCTTCGTTATGCCTATCGGTGGCGCCGATATGCCGGTGGTTATTTCCCTGCTCACCTCTCTGACGGGTCTGGCGGCCGCTTTTGGCGGTTTCCTGTACGACAATCCGGTAATGCTTACCGGCGGTATCCTGGTGGGATCAGCCGGTACCATCCTTACAGTCCTGATGTGTACTGCCATGAACCGCTCTTTGCTGAACGTTATCATCGGCTCCTTCGGAGGCGGTGGTGCAGCTGGCTCCAAAGGTGCTTCGGGCGATCAAACAGTGAAGGAAATTTCCCTGACCGATACCGCTATTCTTTGCGCTTATGCAGGTAAAGTGGTGATTGTTCCTGGTTATGGCCTGGCTGTAGCTCAGGCGCAACACATCTGTCATGAACTGGAGAAAAAACTCGAGGAAAAAGGCGTTGAAGTGAGCTTTGCCATCCACCCAGTAGCTGGCCGTATGCCAGGCCACATGAACGTGTTGCTGGCAGAAGCGGATGTTCCATACCCCAAACTGGTGGAGATGGAAGATGCCAATCCAACCATGAACAACACTGACGTGGTGATCATTGTTGGCGCCAACGACGTAGTAAACCCTGCTGCAGAGAACGACCCGAGCAGCCCGATCTACGGAATGCCCGTACTCAAAGTATGGGAGGCTAAAAATGTGATCGTCATGAAGCGCAGTATGCGCGCTGGTTATGCCGGTATTGAAAATGAATTATTCTTCCACCCAAAAACCAAAATGCTCTTCGGCGATGCCAAGGAGATGCTTGGCAAACTGGTGTCGGAAGTCAAAGAACTGTAACAGGTTCATGCTCTACGCTATAGGTACAAAAGTTAGATTGCGTTTCACCGGCGAGCGGGGAACGATCACCGGCATTCTGGATGAAGGCATGCTTATGGTGCGCCTCGACAATGATCCTGACTTTGAAATCCCCACTTTTGAGGAGGATCTGTCGAGGGATGAAGCTTCAGAGCCGATTTCCGCCGGAGCGAAATTCATCATGGGTAAGCAGGAGGCCAAACCGGAGGCGCCTCCTGCCCGCCGCATCCAGAGTCAGTACAAAATACTCAAACCCAAAGGCTTGCAACTGGCTTTCGAGCCTATGCCTGGTCGGGATGGATCTGTATCCCGATACAAGGTTTGGCTGTTGAACGATACCCAGGAAGAATTTCTCATGGAGTTCGATCTGTTTACCAATTCCAGGGATATTCTGGTGGTAGACGATAAGATTGCTGCCAACACCGCCCTGGAGCTGGGTGATTTTCTTTCTGACGACCTGAACGATGCCCCCGAAGCATTCCTGAGAGTGCAGCGAATCACTACTGCTGGCCCGGATGAGCCGCTGGAGCATCAACTCAAGATCAGACCCAAGCAGTTTTTCAACAGTCTGCTTACGGCCCCCATCCTCAATGTGCTGGCTTACCAGTTTGTTATGCTGGACGATTTCGAGCCCAAAAAGAAACAGGATCTGGACGATTTGCGGTCTTTTGCCAAACAACAAACGCCTAAACGCGTGGCTTCTCCGGCTTCCTCACGCCCCTACAAGGCTTTTGATCCGGAAGCGCTGGCCACTTTTGTGCCGGAGATTGATCTACACATAGAAAATCTGATCAACGGATATGCACGTTTGGACAAAGGCGAAATACTCCGCATACAAATGCAGCACGCTCAGCGGATTGTAGAAAAAGCTTTAAGATTGGGCGCACCGCGCGTCTTCCTCATCCATGGGGTAGGAGAGGGGAAGCTGAAGGATGCCATAGCCTCTTATTTAAAGGACCATCCCGGAGTGGCGAAGTTCAAAAATGAATACCACCATAAGTACGGCTACGGGGCAACAGAGGTGATCTTTTAAACGGTACAGAACTCTGCCCGTTAGATCTGAGCCATCAACTTCTCTTTCAATTGCCGGAATTCTTCCTCTGTGAGAATGCCGGCATCTTTCATTTCGGCTAATTTTTTGATCTTTTCCATAGCCTCATCAGATGGGCTTTTGGACGAAAGTTTCTCCTGAGCCATCTCCTGTACCACTTTTTTGCCTTCCTCTATTTCAGTTTCGTACGAAGATTTTGCCTGAGTCAGATCCAGGTTTTCCAGGGTGCCGCCATGGTGCAGGTGTCGGGCAATGATACGGCCAAGCGCCCAGGTGGATGCGCCTGAAAGCACGGGCATGCTCAACTCGCCTACCAGCGTACCAACGCCCGGAATGATCTTGACCAGACTGGCTCCCAGGCGGGCCATGCTGCCTCCGGCTACGGCTGACAAAATATTTTTGCCCATTGATTCAAAAAAGGGTACCTGATAAACGCCCGCTAATTGACGGATCATATTGAACTGAACAGCACTGACTGCCACTAAATCGGCAGCAGGGAGCGGAATCAGGCCGGCGCCGAGTGAGAAGCCTACGTGGTTCTTGATAATGTCGGATGCTTTGAGGTTTTTTTCGTCCTGGGTCATGTAAGAAGCTTTTTTTAATGAAACAAATCTTACTGCAAAGGAAGGGGGCTTCAGGAGGAGGTTCCAGAATTAACGACGAAAGGGGCTTAATTAGCCATTAACCCGGATGCAAACCTGACAGGGAATGAAGACTGTGGGCAAGTTGCTCCTGCCAGCGTTCAAAGGCAAGCGTCAGCCGTACATCAGTTGTCCAGGTTGGATGGAATTGCTGAACCGGTATCAGGCAATGCGTCATCGCTTTTTCAAGATCGGGATAAATACCCGCCGCTACTCCGGATGCTTTTGCAGCGCCTACCGCTCCGGTGGTTTGGTACACATCGATGGTGAGTCCGCTCAGATCAGCTATGGTTTGTGAAAAAATGCCCGACTGGAAGAGGTTGTCGTTGCCAACCCGAATGACCTTGCCTGTAATGCCCATTCGCTCCATCATTTGTATGCCGTGTACAAAGGAAAAAGCAATGCCTTCCAATACCCCTCTGATCAAGGCTGCTTTTCCATGTCTGTTCACTTGCAATCCGAGAATGCACGCTCCCGGATTTTGGTTCCCCAACATCCGCTCCGCGCCATTTCCAAAGGGCAATACCAGCAAGCCGCCTGAGCCGGGCAAATCGGAGCCGGCAAGGGATTCCAATTGCTCGTATGGGATTTTGTTTCCGTCGCCGGACAGCATTTCACGCAGCCAGCGGTACATGCTTCCTACACCATTGATACACAATAACACTCCGGTATTGGGCTGTGCCGAACTGTAATTCACATGGGCAAAACTGTTCACCCTTTGCGCCGAGTCGAAAACAGGGTTGGCAGAAACGGCATAAACCACTCCGGAGGTGCCTCCGGTGGCAGCCAGTTCGCCGGGCTGCAATACATTCAACGCCATAGCATTGTTGGGCTGATCACCTGCCCGGTATCCTATTAAGGTGCCGGCGCTTAAGCCTAGTTCTACTGCCGCCACCCGGCTTAATTCTCCCTGACGACCGCACACCGGAACCAAATCAGGTAAACACTCCCGTGTTATTTCCAATTGCTGCAACAAATCAAATGCCGGCTGCTGCTCCTGAAAATCCCAAAGTATGCCTTCGGAAAGACCGCTGACGGTGGTGTTCATACTTCCGCTCATTCGGTAAGCTATGTAATCGCCGGGCAGCATTATTTTGTGAATCCGTTCAAAAATATGAGGCTGGTTTTCCTTTACCCACCTTAGTTTGGAAGCAGTAAAATTGCCGGGAGCGTTTAAATAGCGCTGCAGACAAAAATCTGCCCCCAGATGCTCAAATGCCTCCTTGCCGATGGATACCGCCCGACTGTCGCACCAGATGATGGCCGGCCTTAACACCGCTCCGTTTTGGTCAACACAAACCAGCCCGTGCATTTGATAGGCAATTCCAATCGATAGAATGTCTGACGGATTTACCCCTGTCTGATGTATTAGTTTCCGGGTAGCTGCACAAACAGCCTTCCACCAATCATCCGGGTCTTGTTCTGCCCAATCAGGTTTGGGAGAAGAAATGGCCATTTCCTGCTCCGGATGCTGCGCTACGGCAATCATAGCCCCGGAGGAGGCTTCCACCAGTGCTGCTTTAATGGAGGAGGAGCCGATATCATATCCGATAAGATACATTTATCTGCAGTTGTTTCGTTAAGATAGGCGGCGAAAGGTAAAAAAAATGTCCTTTTAGCCCCTCTTACCGGGTAATTTACCTCATTTAATAAACGTTAATGCCCCGGACCCATAATCCTCCCTACTTTTGCGGCCCGAAACAAAAGATTTTTTCCGCATTAGTAAAATCATCCCAATGACCAATCACGTATTTACCATGTTTCAATTGATGTCAAGGCTTTCTTATTTGTTCCTGTTCACAGCATTATTGCTTTTATCTCAAACCGGATTTGGCCAAAAATCGGACCTGGAAGTGACACGTTGCACCGCCATTGACCGTGCATTGACGGTGAAGAATGTGTCGGTTGATGCTTCCGGGCGCAAATGGGCTGCCAATGCCAACGGAATTTTTCAGATCAAGGCCGCCGATTTGTCTACCCCCGTCAAACTTGGTCCAGGGGAACTGAACGTACTTGCATTTAAAGGAGGCAATACCGATTTCACTTTCTCGGAAGCTGCATTCCGCAAATCAGTTACTGAGCCATGCTCTATCACGGCCGCCTGGTACGATGCGAAAAACAAACATTTATATCTGGGTACAGACGAAGCCGGCTTATTCCAGTTTGCTGTGGAACCTGAGCTCAAAATGCTCCAGCAATGGAAAACCGTCAATTCCAAACTTAAGTCAAACCAGATCACCATCCTCTTTCAGGATGCTTCAGGCCGTCTTTGGGTAGGAACAGACAAAGGTGTAATGTCGGGTACGCCCGGCCGCTGGAAAGCCGATCTGTCAGACAATAACATCCAGCGCATCAGGGAATACAATACCGTCATTTATGTTTTGGCCGAAGGATTCATTTCCAAAGCCCCCAACGGCGAACGTTGGACGGATTTGGCCCTTGACGACAAACATATGGAAGGTGATATCAATGATTTTGACATAGATCCGTCTGGCAAAATGTGGCTGTTAAGCGGAAATTTGACCCGTTTTGATCTCATTGCAGGTACGTACGATGTTTTCAGCGGCCCGGAATATTACACCTCCCAATATGGCAACAATATTGCCGTTGAGCCCAGCGGCGCCGTTTGGGTGGGTACGGAGGATAAGGGGCTTTACATGGTGGATAAGGCCTATAACATGGTGTTGAACGCCTACGTGGATAAACCCATCAGCTGCGAAGGCAACGGCAAAGATGCCGTGTTGGGGGCTAAAGTGACCGGTGGGGTGGAACCCTACACCTGGACCTGGACCGGAGGACTCTCCGGCGAAAGCCCAAAGGATGTTGCGCCGGGTACCTATGCCGTAACGGTATCTGATAGCAAAGGAAAAGTGCGTACCGCAGAAATCGGTGTGCCGGATTCTCGTTTGAAAGTAAAAGCGCGCCAGAAGAAGCCCATCAGCGCACCTGGCATGGTAGATGGTTCGGCGGAAGTAGACCTGCCCACCAATGCGGCTGGTATTACGGTGTTGTGGGATAACGGAGAAAATCTGGCTATCGCCACCAAACTGGGCGCCGGCGAACACAGCGTTACGGTGGCCGATGCCAAAGGTTGCACAGTTGTCCTGAAAGTGACCATTTCAGAGGTGGCGCAACCTGTTTCAGCGGCACTGGTGGAAAAAACCAAAATCAAATGCTTTGGTGGAGATGGGGCAGTAGCCGTAGAAATCAAAGGAGGAAAGAAACCTTACAGCGTAGTCTGGAGCAACCCTGCCATAACCGGTGAAAATCCAGTGAACGTTCCGGCTGGAGATTTTACAGTGACGGTTACTGATGCTACCAAAGCTACCTGTACCGCGACCATCAGCCTCAAACAGCCTGATGCACTGGTGGTGTCTGCCTTGGTGCAAGCGCCTGCAAGCACGGGCGGATCCGATGGCAAGGCCCTCGCTCAGGCCAAGGGCGGCACTGGAGCTTTTTTCTTCAAATGGGATAATGGAGAAACGGTTTTTGCCGCTACCAAACTTCCTCCAGGAAACCGGGTACTGACCGTTACCGATGCCAATGGCTGCTCGGCAACTGCCAATTTTGTGATCCCGGAAAATGTACTGACCCTCACCGTCAGCATCACCGAAACTGGTAAAATTCTTTGTCACGGCCAAAAATCTGCCCTCAAAGTGGAGGCAAAGGGAGGTAAAGGGGCCTATAAATATGCCTGGAATACCCCCACCCTTACAGGAAAAGAACCCGCCGAAGTGCCGGCCGGCGATTATATAGTCACGGTGACGGATGCTGCAGGCGCCACCCAGACTTCTTCCATTCGGGTAAAATCTCCCCAGCCGCTCACCGCTTCTGCTGTTGCGCAGGGAGTGGTTAGCCCGGGCGGCGCTGATGGCAAGGCACTGTGCATGACTGCCGGCGGAGCCATCGGACACAATTTTATTTGGGACAATGGTGAAGTAACCGCAGCAACACTTAGGCTCACTGCCGGCCTTCATACCGTAACCGTTACGGATGAAAATGGATGCTCCACTACGGCCACAGTGATCATGTCTGAAGAAGTAGTGCCTCTGGAGGTGTCTGTTAAAGAAAAAACGCCGATCAAATGCACTGGCGACAAAGCCTCCCTCGAAGTGTCCGTTTCCGGAGGAAAACCGGATTATAAATACAAATGGAGTAATCCGGCACTGACCGGTGAAAAGCCGGTGGCCGGACCTGGCACTTTTCAGCTAACAGTAACGGATGCAGCCGGAGCCACCAAAACAGCCTCTGTGGTTGTATCGGTCCCGGCTCCGCTGGCCTGTACCGTAGAAACGCTATCGGCGCTTAGCCCGGGCAAATCAGATGGCAAGGCTATAGCCAAGCCGGTTGGAGGTACTGGCCCGTACACCATGCAGTGGTCAAATGGAGAAACCACCGAAACGGCCTCCGCCCTTCCAGCCGGAACCAGCAAAGTAACCATTACCGATGCCAATGGCTGCACCGCGACAGGCACAGTTACGCTGTCTGAAACCTTTGAGGCATTGGCTGTAAACCTCACAGCTAAAACCACGATCAAGTGCGCCGGCGAAAAAGCCACGCTCGACGTGCAGGCATCCGGTGGCAAGGCTGGCTATAAATACGGTTGGAATGTGGCCGGGGTGACCGGTAACACGCCAACGGTGGTGGCAGGTAATTATACTGTAACGGTAACCGACGCTAATGGCAAAACACAAACGGCAAGCATCAGCATCACTGCCCCGGCAGCACTGACCGTTAAAGCGGAAGTGCAAGCCCCGCTCAGCCCGGGCAGATCTGATGGCAAGGCACAGGCTATTGTCACGGGAGGCACTCCACCATACACCTATTCCTGGGCAAACGGCGAAAGTGCAGCCAATGCCATACAACTTGCCCCGGGTGTGACAGAAGTAGCAGTCACCGATGCCAATGGCTGCACGGCCAAAACTTCCGTCACCATGTCGGAAACCTTTGAAGCGCTGGCTGTGAAAATTTCGGAGAAAACAGCCATCAAGTGCGCCGGAGAAAAGGCTGCACTTGAGGTACAGGTGTCTGGCGGAAAGGCAGGCTACAAATACACCTGGAATTCGGCAGGTCTTTCCGGCGATGCACCGTCTGTGGCAGCCGGTAATTATGTAGTGACGGTTACCGATGCCAATGGTAAATCACAAACATCCAGCATCAGTATATCTGCTCCACCGGCCCTAACCCTGAAGGTGGAAATGCAAGCTCCGCTTAGCCCGGGAAAATCTGACGGTAAAGCCCAGGCCGTAGTGACCGGCGGAACTCCTCCCTACAACTATTCCTGGACCAACGGAGAAAGCGCGGCCAATGCCACGCAACTCGCCCCTGGAGTAACCGAAGTGGTGGTTACCGATGCCAACGGCTGCAGCGCTAAATCGTCTGTAACCATGTCGGAAACCTTTATGCCCCTTGCTGTTGAGATTACAGAAAAAACAGCCATCAAGTGCGCCGGCGAAAAAGCCGTACTCGATGTGCAGGTTAGCGGCGGAAAAGCCGGTTACAAATACACCTGGAGCAACGCTGCATTAACGAACGCGACCCCGGAAGCTCCTGCGGGCACCTACACGCTCACGGTAACCGACGCCAACGGCGCCACAAAAACAGCTTCCATCGCGGTTTCTTCGCCCACGCCGCTGGCCGTTGCAGTTGACATGCAAAGCCCTGCCAGTGCCGGCAATGCCGATGGTAAGGCGAAGGCTAAAGCTTCCGGCGGTGCAGGCAGCTATATTTACCAGTGGGAAAACGGAGAAAGTGCCGATGCAGCACTTAAACTCGGTCCAGGCACTTCGAAAGTGACGGTCACCGATGCCAATGGTTGCACCGCTGTGGGCAGTGTGAACATTACAGAGAACATACTTGATCTGACGGTAAGT
>JADZFI010000359.1 GCA_020850025.1 Saprospiraceae bacterium | reverse complement strand
GCTAACAACCTTGAAACAGGTTTGTTAACGTGCGGAGAAACTTCCGACCATTTTTTTTCTGAATACTACTTAGTGTTTGTTCATAGTGTTTGTTTTTTGTTTTGTCCCTGTTGAGTAGCAATATTTGACAGGGTTTTTTTTGTGCCATTTTTCGGCCCCATTGGGGATATTTTCAAATTATTTTAAAAAAAATGGCCAATCCGGTTTTTTGGCACAGGATTGGCTACTACTAAATCGCTTCATACAATAGAAACGGTTTAGTGAAAAAGCCCAAGGCAAACGTGCCTTGGGCTTTCTTTTTTTAGGTTGATTTTATCGCAGGAGGGTGAGGTTGCCGGCTTTTACTTTTTCCTCGCCTTTGCATTTGTAGTGCAGCCTGTAGAGGAATACGCCCGGATTCAGGGGTTTCCCGTTGGAGTTTCCATCCCAGGAGTCAAAAGCTGTTTGTGCCTGAAATACCCGGCCGCCCCAACGGTCGAATATCTCGAATGAGATGAACTCGTCCACGGCAAATGGATTGCTGATGCCGAAAACATCGTTTAGACCCGCCGTTTCGGTAGGCGTAAAGGCATTAGGGATAAAAATCTCGTTGCAATCCAGCGTAGCCGGATCAATGACGGTTACATGAATGGTATCCACGGCTTCGCAGCCGTCCAGATAATTAAAGGCCACCTCGTAGGTGGTGGTTTGGGTAGGCGTTATGATGGGTTGTGCGGTAGTCGGATTACTTACTCCGGCAATAGGCGACCAAACGAACTGGCCTACGCAGAACTGGGTTACATTAGGCTGGAAGGAGTTGCCCAGGTACACCAGTGTATCCCGTGTGAGAATCTGATCGGCGCGCAGATTATAGCGCCTGATCTCATCCACGCTCAATGCCTTGCTGTGGAACCGTAATTCATCGAATACCCCCTTATAGTCTACATCTAAAGGGCATATAGGATCGCCAATAACCAGCGGAGTAGTATTGGTTAAGTCTATCCTGGCCGCTGTGGTCTTGGAGTCCCTCAATACCCCGTTTATGTACAGCGAGTAGGTCGTATTACTCCGAGTAAGGGTGATGTATTGCCAACAGGTATTGGGATCAAGTTTGGCTGTAACGGTAGTGAAAAGGTTCGCATTTTCGCTGATACCCGAACTGATGGTGCCCACCGGCCCAAAATCATTATACCGCACCCAAAAGGCATGTTTGAGGTCGCAGGTATCTTGCTTGGCCATTACCAGTTGAGAGGCGTTTTGCTGACTCTGCGGTTTTGGCCGCATGTAGAAGCTCACCGTAAAATCGCTGGTTGTAAACACATCCGCGAAAGGCCCCACCAGATTGATGGCATCATTATCATCTACAAACACTACGGAGGAATCTTTCAAGCCGCAATCACAACCAATACCGCCCTTTAAAACGCCACTGGAGCCATTGCCGCTGTCGTCCACCGGTTTGCAGTTATCAAAAGAGAAATATGCCTCCAGTTTGTCGTTCACTACCTGGGCCTGGAGTACGTTGATGCCAATCAGCAAAGAGAGAATAAATGTAATGCGCATTGTGCTGTGTTTCAGTGTTTGGGTGTTTCAGTGTTTGGGTGTTTGGGTGTTTCAGTGTTTGGGTGTTTGGGTGTTTCAGTGTTTTGGTGTTTGGGTGTTTGGGTGTTTTGGAGAGTGGAATAGGGAACGTTGTTCGGCCGAAGAAAGTATCGACTTCCTTCATTTATGCATACCGAAATCCTTTTGTTACTATCTACCCAACATACCACCCAGGTTGCCCATGCCGGGGGGCATCATCCCCTGAAGCAGTTTGTTGGTTTCAATGGCAGCCTTTGCTTTGGCTTTTTCCAGCGCTTCGTTGACGGCCACCAGCACCAGATCCTCCACTTGTTCCGAATCGTTCATATCCAGCTTGGCCGGATCAATTTTGATGTTCTCAATATGCATATCGCAGCCTGCCTTTACGGTCACTGCTCCATCGCCGGCATCAGCCTCCACAAAGGTTTCTGCCAGTTTCTGTTGCAATTCTTCCTGCTGTCGCTGTAAATTTCCGAATAGATTGTCGAACATAAGTGTTTGATGGGTTTGATGGGTTTGAGGGGTTTGATGTACCGGCGGAGGCATCCTGCTGGATGCCTTTGTACCTTCGTGCCTTCGTGTTAGTGTCTTCGTGTTAGCGCCTTATCACAGCCCGTCGGTGGCGGCGTCCTTGGCTATTTTACGGATCATGCCGCGCAGCACAGCGCTGGCGCCAACTTCCACAAATTCCGTGATGCCGTCGGCCACCATGTTTTCGATGGTTTTGGTCCAGCGGACGGGAGCCGTGAGCTGGGCCACCAGATTTTTGCGAATTTCTTCCGGATCAGTTACCGGCTTGGCATGCACATTTTGGTACACCGGACAAATAGGTTTGGCAAAATGGGCCGCATTGATGGCCTCTTCCAGTTCGTCCTGGGCAGGTTTCATGAGCGGGGAGTGGAAAGCGCCGCCTACCGGGAGTACCAGCACGCGCTTTGCGCCAATGGCCGTGAGTTTTTCCACCGCCAGTTCAATGCCCTTGCGCGATCCGGAAATGACCAACTGGCCGTGCGAGTTGTAGTTGGCTGCTACCACCACTTCTCCGGTAATGCTGTTGCAGACCTCTTCCACCTGGGCATCTTCCATGCCCAATACGGCGGCCATGGTGCCATCCGCCATTTCACAGGCTTTTTGCATGGCAAATGCGCGTTTGTTCACCAGCTGAAGCGCTTCCTCAAACGACAAAGCACCTGCGGCGCACAAGGCCGTGAATTCTCCCAACGAGTGCCCGGCAACTGCAGCAGGCTGAAATGCCGCTCCGGCCACTTTGGCCCGGATGATGCTTTCCAGAAATACCGCCGGCTGGGTAACATTGGTTTGCGTAAGATCTTCTTTGCTGCCGTTAAACATCACATCGCTCAGGCGCCAGCCCAAAATGGCATTGGCCTGTTCGTACAATTCGTTAGCCTGGGTATTGGATTCATAAAGTTCCTTACCCATCCCTTCGGCCTGAGAGCCCTGACCCGGAAAAACGTATGCTTTCATGTATGTTGAATGCTGATTAATGGCAAGTATGCTGTTTCAAAAGGCAAAAGTAGTAAAAGGGTATAACCTTGGGAACATAAACCGCATACGGTTACAAAGCCTTATTACTTTTGCCGTGGGATACCACCAATTTTTAGTTGGGATGACGCGGATTTTTTGGAACGCGGATGACGCG
>JADZFI010000358.1 GCA_020850025.1 Saprospiraceae bacterium | reverse complement strand
GCGCTTACGGCACACTGGGGCAGAGCTACTACCATAACGCAGTGAGTGAAGAACCTTTCCTCAAATTTTTGACAAGATGAAACATCTATTTCAAAAGCACGCATTCTGGATGGTGTTCGGTCTGCTCGGATTCCTGTTGTTTATGGAAGCCTGTAAACCCAGCGAACAGCAGCCAACCACCGGCGATCTTGAGGATATTCCTTACGATCCGCAACCATATACCATCAAAAAACCGGCGTATTTCCCGGAAATACCCGTGCCGGCCAGCAATCCCATGACCTATGATGGCGTGCAATTGGGTCGCCGACTTTTTTATGACCCCATCTTGTCGGCAGACAGCACGATGTCCTGCGCTTCCTGCCATTTGCCGGAGGCCAGTTTTGCCGACCCCAGAAGGGTGTCCATAGGCATCGACGGTATTGCCGGAAAACGCAACTCCATGTCATTGCTCAATGTGGCCTACATGACTGATGGCTTTTTCTGGGACGGCCGCGCCGCTACCCTGGAGGCACAGGCACTCGCGCCGGTAGAAGATCCTATTGAACTTCACAATACCTGGGACAATGTGGTGGAAAAATTCAAGGCGCACCCCACTTATCCAACCTTATTCCGCAAAGCATTTGGCATCAAGGACCGTTCAGAGATCACCAAAGAACTGGCGGCCAAGGCCATTGCGCAGTTTGAGCGCATTCTCATCAGCAGCGGTGAATCCAAGTTTGACCGCTTTTTGAATGGCGATATTGATGCGTTTGATGATGAAGAGATAGATGGCAAGTTGATGTTTTTTGATGAAGGCGCACAATACAATCTGCCAGATGCGCAATGCTTCCACTGTCATGGCGGAGTGACGCTTACCGGAGGTAAATTTTTCAACAACGGACTCGACAGCGTTGGCAACCTTAGTGAGTTTGCTGACTGGGGGCGCTTCAACGTTACTGGTATTGAGTTTGACAAAGGCAAATTCAAGGCCACCAGCATGCGCAACATCGCGTTAACCGCGCCATACATGCACGATGGTCGTTTCCAGACCCTGGAAGAAGTGATTGAACAGTATCATGATAACGGGTTTGGGGTAGTTAACGAGGGCGCGTTTTTGAATCAGATTGGCTTCCCTCAGGGGGATGGAACGTACACCGGACTAACCGAATATCAGAAGAAGGCGTTGGTGAAATTCCTACATACGCTGACGGATACCACCTTCACCAACAACCCTGACATACAAAATCCGTTTTGACATCGGCCGACAAACAGATAACTTTGGCCTGGTTTTCGAGGTGATATTGCCCGAACCCTTCACCATATTATCCCGTTTGTTATGCGAAACCGACTTACAATCCTGGCCATGCTGGCCGTGTGGCAATGCCAGGCACAGATCAGTGAAGGAGGGCTGCCTCCCAGTTTCCAGCCTCAATGGGAGGCTTTTTTGGCTGGGAAAATGCCAGCAACACAAGCCCTCCCGGTGATAGATGCTGACAAGGAATTGCTGGACGACAGTCAGAACCCTGGTCAAAATCGGTTTGCGGCTCCCGTACAAACGGATATTTCCCTTAAAAATGCCGGCACTTGGCACACCCTGCCCAATGGTGACAGGGTATGGATGTGCGCTGTCCGTTCTGCCGGCGCGTTGGGGCTCACCCTGATCTTCGATGAGTTTCGCTTGCCACAGGGCGCGCGCTTTTATGCCTACGGCGCCAACCAGCAGGTGCTCGGCGCCTATACGGACCAAAGTTGCCTGGCTTCCGGCAGGTTTTTAATCGGCGTTATACCGGGTGAAACCGCCTTTCTGGAACTCTTGGAACCTGCTGCCGTTTCCGGCCAGAGCAAGGTGGTCACCCGGAGGGTAGATGTGGCTTATGATAAAAATTCGCTTTCAGGCGCAGAGGATTTTGGTGATGGATTGCCCTGCAATGTGAACGTCAATTGTCCAACAGGCGCCAACTGGCAAACTGAAAAGAAGGGGATTGCGCGTATCCTGATGGTGTTCTCCAATGGTGAAGGCTGGTGCAGCGGCTCGTTAATTGCCAATACCTCTAGTACCTTTGAACCTTACTTTCTGACAGCGCACCATTGCCAGTTGATTGGTACTAATCCCGATTTTGATCTCTGGCGTTTTGATTTTGATTATGAATCTGCCAATTGCAACAACCCTGTGCTGGAGCCAACTCCAAAATCTGTTCTGGGCAGCGAACGCGTGTCCTTTCGGGCAGAAACAGATTTTATGTTGTTGAAATTAAACCCCATTCCGGTTAATTACGACGTCTATTTCAACGGATGGAACCGCAACGATAATCAGACCACCATTCCACCCAATACGGTGTACATCCACCATCCGAGTGGAGATATCAAAAAGATCTCGGTGGATACTCAGCAGGCGACCATTCACCCCACAACCTTAAACTGGGGAGGGATTTTCGGCATCAGCCCGGCCAATTCTCACTGGAAGACGGTGACCGATATAGGTGTGTTTCAACCGGGCTCCTCGGGAAGTCCTCTTTTTGATCCAAATAAGCGTATCATGTGAAAATTACACGGAGGCAGCACATCCATGGGTGATCCAAGTAAAGTAACAGGTGCTTATTTCGGGCGGTTCAATCAGTCCTGGAATCAGGGTAGTACCCCGGAAACGCGTCTTCGGGAATGGCTCGACTCTTCCAATACCAGCGCCATTACCCAAAATGGATATGCGCGCCCGGTTATCTCAGGGTATGATGTAACGGGCAATGTTCAAACCCACTGGGGTACCCCCATGGAAGGGGTTCGGGTAGATTTGTCAGGTGCAGCATCGGCTTTCACGTTTACAGATTCACTGGGGAATTTCCGCTTCAGTAACGTGCCGGCCGGAGGCAATTATACGGTAAAGCCAGTACACAATATTAATGTGCTCAATGGGGTCACTTCTTTTGATCTGGTACAGATTTCCAAGCACATCCTCGGGTTGGAAACGCTCAACTCACCCTGGAAGATCATTGCTGCCGATATCAATCAAAGTAGTTCAGTGACCACGTTTGATATAGTGGAAACGCGGAAGCTCATATTGGGCATAACCACAGATTTTCCGGCCAATACTTCCTGGCGCTTTTTCCCGGCTTTTGCCAATTTCAGTAATCCAAACAACCCGTTCATGGGTGGGTTACCGCCAGACAATATCTCGATTGTCAATTTGCAGGCGCCCTACCAGAATGCCAATTTCAAAGGTTTGAAAGTGGGCGATACGAATAACTCTGCGGTGGGGAATTAAGCGTACATCTCCGCCCGCAATTTCTTGATCTTGTCGCTATGCAGGTAATCACCATACGACATAGACTGGTCTATCAGTCCTTTGGGCGTGATTTCTACGATGCGGTTGGCTACGGAGTCCAGCAACTGGTAGTCGTGCGAGGTGAAAATGATGTTGCCTGTAAATTCCTGCAGACCCGTGTTCATCGCTGTAATGGATTCCAAATCCAGGTGGTTGGTGGGCTCGTCGAGGATCAGAAAGTTGGGGTTGGCCAGCATGATCTTGGACAACATACAGCGCACTTTTTCACCCCCTGACAGCACACTTGATTTTTTGAACACCTCCTCGCCGCTAAACAGCATACGGCCCAGGAAGCCGCGAATAAAAGCCTCGTCTTTTTCTTTGGAATATTGCCGCAGCCAGTCGATCAGGTTCTGATCCTGGTCGCCAGTGAAATAGGCGCCATTGTCATTGGGCAGGTACTGAAAAGAAATGGTTTGGCCGTACTTGAGTTCGCCTTCAAAGTGCTGCTCTTCTCCGGCCAGAATATCGAACAGGGCAGATACCGCCATGGCATTGCGGCTTAGAATGGCCACCTTGTCGCCTTTGTTCAGGCGGAGGAAGAGGTCGCGGAAGAGGTACTCGCCTACATTGTTTTTGGCGCTCAGTTTTTGGATGTCCAGGATCACATCGCCGGGTTCGCGCTCGGGGCGGAAAGAGATGTACGGGTATTTGCGGCTCGACACCTGGATTTCTTCCAGATTGAGTTTTTCAAGCGCTTTTTTTCTGCTGGTAGCTTGTTTTGATTTCGACGCATTGGCGGAGAAACGGGCGATGAATTCCATCATCTCCTGCCGTTTTTGCTCAACTTTCTTGTTTTTGTCGGCCATTTGGCGCGACATGATCTGACTGGTTTCGTACCAGAAGGTGTAGTTGCCGGTGAACATCCGGATCTTGCCGAAATCCACGTCCACGACATGCGTACACACCATATCGAGGAAGTGACGGTCGTGCGATACCACAATGGCAATGTTCTGGTAGTCGGCCAGAAAATCACAGAGCCAGTCGGTGGTTTCGGCGTCGAGATCGTTGGTCGGCTCGTCCATGAGCAGGATATCTGGCGAGCCGAACAGGGCCTGTGCCAGCAGCACTTTCACCCGGTCGGAGCCGTCAAGGTCGGCCATGAGGGCGTAGTGCAGCGATTCCGGCACACCCATATTGCTGAGCAATTCAGCGGCATCGCTTTCGGCCATCCAGCCGTTCATTTCTGCGAATTCGCCTTCCAGCTCAGCCGCCCGCATGGAGTCTTCCTCGGTGGCGTTCGGGTTGTCGTAAATGGCGTTTTTCTCCTTCATGATGCTGTAAAGGCGGGGGTGACCCATCATTACCGTATCCATGACCGGATATTCATTGAAGGCGAAGTGGTTTTGCGACAAAACGGCCATACGTTCGCCCGGCGTGATCTCAATGCTGCCGCGCGTACTTTCTATCGCTCCTGAAAGAATTTTCAGGAAAGTAGATTTTCCTGCACCGTTGGCCCCGATCACTCCGTAGCAGTTGCCTTTGGTAAATTTTAAATTGACATCATCAAAAAGCACCCGCTTCCCGAATTGTAGCCCGACGTTTTGAACTGTAAGCACCTCGTATGTGGTAAAATATGTGAAAAGAGGGGCAAAGGTACGATGAGGGGGGGAGTTTTGAGTACATGAGTGACGATTACATGATTACATGAGTGAAGAGGGGGGCGCTGAGTCTGGGAGCAGGCAGGCCGAAGGCCCCGATGGATATTAAGCCGAACGTGCCCTTCTACAATCATGTACTCATGTAATCGTCACTCATGTACTCTGGAAAGCAGCATCTCATCGCTCGCCGTCTGATAACACGCCCCCGGGGTACCGGGCTCGCCGGGTGCGTCGAACCGACAGAAGCAGCCGTCCATCTGGAGCTTGAAATCGCAGCCGCCGCAGCCTTCGCCGGTACAGGCGGTCCAGTAATGATCGGCAAAGAACTGTTGATCGAGGCCTTCTTTGAGCCGCACTGCTATGAAAACGGATTGCTCCATGTCGCCGGAGTGCCTACTCTCAATCGTGAGCCACCAGGCGTTTTCAATGAACTGACGATCCACGCGTTCTACCGTGCCCAATTGCGACATATTGGCCGAAGCCGAGCGCACCAGCACTTCTTCGCTGACCACCAGTCGCAGGCGGTTGTTCACCATGGCTGCCACCGGATCGCGCAACGGGTCGAAGAAGCCGTCGGAGGATTGCGCGTGGGTGGAGGCGAAGTGAATGAAAACGTTCAGCAATATGAGCCAAAGAGTTGGCCGAAACCGTCTTAGGTGAGGGGGATTGTTGAAGTACATGATTGAAGAGTACATGAGTACATGATTGAAGAGGGGGGCGCTGCGTCTGGGATTGTGTGTGGCAAACACGACATGATCTGACGGTTGGCCAAAAAAGTACAGTTAGGCTCTAGGGTGGGGCCTGTGTTCTGCTTTTAATTATTGCAGTTTTAATGGATGCCATGAAAATGGAAATCAGTTTGTTGTTTTCAGTCATGATGGGGCAGAGCCTTTCTTCCGTAAACCAGTTGCGTCGAGAAATGATTTTTAAGCTGACGTGTGTTTCACGGAGTTCTTTTAAACATACTTTCATTTTGTGTACAAAATCAGCCTTGGATTCTGTAGCCTGGGCTTCACCATAATTTAAGGCCGGCGATGTGCCACTCCGCAAGAGCTGTCCTCCTAAATGTCGCCCAACAGCCGTATTGGGCAGGTTTTCGGCAAGATCCAGTATTCTGGTTGCAAATGTTATCAGGCGCTCCTCCAGCAATAATGCTGATTTTTTGTTCGTATTTTCCATTGAATTTGATGTTTAGGTGATGAATGTTTTGCCTATCCAGAACCCATTAAGTCCGGTATTTCGGTAAATAACCATCCCGGACTCTGTCCACCCCTCTTCACTCATGTACTCATGTACTCTTCACTCATGTACTCTCTACTCCTCTACCTCAGTAGCCACCCGAACCAAGGGTTTGATCACCGCCAGCGACTGTCCGGAGCTTATGTCGCAACAACCTTCGCAACGTTGATTCACCACCCGGCAGTTGTTGCAGCCTGGAGCAGAGCATATAATGGCCTGCGTATCGGCATAATAGAAGCGACTCGAGGGCTCTGGTCGCAATCGCAGACTGAGGGTGAAAGGCTGTTTGCTTTTATCCGGGTAAACACCTGTAAAAACCAGTGAATGTTGGCCGTCAGGTTCTTTTTGCCGTGCAACCGCTTCCACCCGCACAGATTTTTCCATTCGTGTATCCAGCGATTTGGCTAGTACATATTCGCTTACCAGTAGTAGCAGGCTACTATCTTTTTGCACAGCTATCGGATGCCGTTCTGGGTCAAACCATTTTTCCTGAGCTTGAGAAAGGGTGCAGGCAAAGAGTAAGAGAAGGGAGGAGATAAGTGGTTTCATGGTTTTGAAGGGTTTGATGTACCGGCGGGTAAAGCCGCCGATGTTTGAAGGGTTTCGATTTCCTGTACAATAAAGCGCTGACATTCAATGGTTTAGTGCATGGGTCTCTCTCTGTTTCCCATGATAGGACAAGCGCAGCGATCTTTGAAGGGGGTAGGGGGATGAGCACGTATAGCAGAATGATGAAATAGCCGTAGCAATTCGATTTTCAATGTCTTAACATGGTGCTGTGCGCAGTCATCCCCCTGGCCCCCTTCAAATGGGGAGGGTCGCTGCACTTGGTTTACCGTGTTTAACCCTTGAAGAGGACAAGTACGGATGTAGTTAACATCAAGGCGTTATTCTGTGGGTAATAGAAAGTACAGCATCTCTTCCCGGAACAGAGTTCCATCGTACCACCGTCCACCGTTGGCCGTCCACCGTCAGCCGCCCTCAATCCTGGGCAGTTCCGTACAACATGTCCTTTAGCTTGGAGCCCTGTACCTCGGGCATTTTGTAGGCGCTGTTGAATTTTTCAAGGGTCTCATCTATGTCGTTTTTCAGTTGTTTGAACTGGGCGGGCAGGGCGGCGGCGCAGGTTTTTTCGTTTTCATAGGTGCCGGCGATTTTGCTGAATTTTTTGTAGTATTCACTGCCTTGGCTCACGAAATTGCTGTACTTGTCAATGAAGGAGCCAACGCGGTCAATGGAAAATTGCAGGTTGGTGGTGGCCCGGCTGAGCAGACGCGGGTCGGGCATGGCGGGACTTCCGTGGGGGGTTGCGG
>JADZFI010000357.1 GCA_020850025.1 Saprospiraceae bacterium | reverse complement strand
TCCGGTTGCGGAAGATCCTTGGGTAACACCTGTTCAAAAAAACGATCCGGGTGCTTGTTACTTTCGGAAATGATGAACAGTGGGATAAAGGTGTTTCTCGAGATTAGCCCAATGTAAAAATCAATGAATCGGGTGATCTTTTCTTCCAGGGGAAGATCACTTTCAAGCACCTTCCGCACATTGGGTACCGCCTTGGCCATAATGGCCTTTACCACGGCTTCGTACAATTTTTCCTTTGACCGGTAATAATAGTGCAGCAAGGCCTTGTTGATGCCGGCTTTGTCTGCAATCTCCTGCATTTTAGCGCCGTCCATACCCTTCTGAGTGAACACCTCATGGGCGGCCTCGAAAATCCTTTGTTCGGTGGATTCTGCTTCCGGATTCGTTTTTTCTGTTTTGTCCATTCGGTTTAACCGTTTGGTTAATTTTGAACAAAGGTGCGGTATTTGTGTATTTGAGCCAAATTTTTCGGGCTCTTTTTTTTCGGGAACCTCGTAGGTTTAAGCCCCTAGGTTTCTTAAACCTACGAGGTCTAATAAACAAAAGCCACACACGAATCATCGTGGGTGGCTTTTGCAACGAAGTGAAAGACTGGTTACTTCTTTCCGTATTTTCGGAAATACTCGCGGTAGGTAATCATGCGGTGCTGTTCTTCATCCCAAAGTTTGTTGAACATGCATTTCAGACTTTCCAGGAAGGTGATTTTGTTGGCTACCTGGTCCATGATGGGGTTTTCGTGGTGGCAACGGGACAGCTCGTAGTTGGGTACCAGTGGATTCAGGTGGTGAATGTGGTGGTAGCCAATGTTACCGGTCAGCCAGTGGAACAACTTGGGCAGTTTGTAATAGGTGCTGCCTTGTACGGCAGAACGGATGTAATCCCACTTGTCCTTCCACTCTTTGTAGGCCGTTTCATGCTGGTGTTGTACATAAAAGAACCAAATAGCGATAATGGCAAAAAAGAGCAGAATAGGCAGATGTACCATGAGAAAAGCCTCGTAACCGAGCAGCAGAATCAGGCCAACATGCACGCCAATAAGCAGCAAATTGTGCTTCATGAGCGCTTTGTGGGCATGTTCCCAGCCTTTCAGTTTAATGAGCGGGAGACGGTTCTGGATCAGCAGATACCAGGCCGGCCCGATAATGAAAAGCACCGGAAAGCTGCGGAAAAGAATGTAATGCGCTTTCTTATGCCAGGGCAGCGCCTTGAATTCGTTAACAGTGAGCAGGTTGATATCGCCAATGTCGCGGTGCTCCCACAACATGCCGTAGTGACCGTGGTGGAAATTATGGCTTTTGGCCCAGTAGCGATAAGGCATAAAACTCACCATACTGCAGATTTCACCAATGATATCGTTGGCTTTTCTGGAGGCCGTGAAGGATTGGTGACCGCAGTCGTGTTGAATGATGAAAATTCTAACCAGGAAAAAGGCATTTACCATCGCCAGTGGAAGCACCAGCCAGAAAGAAACGTCAATCAGCAGGTACATGGCAATCCAGATGGCTATGAACGGCAAAAAAGTGTTCAGGATCTGGATGGTGGCCTTGCGTGAATCAGGAAGCTGGTAGGACTTTACGATGGCGGGGAGTTGCTGAAGCAGGTTGGGGTCGTACTTGTACTTTTGTGGTCCCATTGAAATGTGAAAAAATTACTCGTGCAAAAAAAAGGTCAAAACAGGGCTGCCAGCGTTTTAAGCGCTGCAAAGTTGCACAATTTTCTGCTTCCTTGTGTGTGCTTTAGTCGAATTTTACATACCAATGATGCGACGAAGTAATTCCTGATCCACTTCACCGCCGGCAAAATCATCAAAAGCGCGCTCTGTGACCTTGATCATGTGCCCGGCAATGAACGGGGCTCCTTCCCTGGCGCCTTGTTCGGAATCTTTAATGCAACACTCCCATTCCAGCACCGCCCAGCCCTTGTAATTATATTGTGCGAGTTTGGAAAAAATGGATTTGAAATCCACCTGGCCGTCGCCCAGCGACCGGAATCTGCCCGGACGGTTTACCCAATCCTGAAAACCTCCATACACGCCGCTGCGGCCGGTGGGGTTGAATTCGGCATCCTTGACATGGAACATTTTGATTCGTTCGTGATAAATATCCAGGTATTGCAAATAGTCCAGTTGCTGGAGTACAAAGTGGGAGGGATCGTACAGGATATTGCAGCGCGGATGGTTGCCGGTGGCTTCCAGGAAGCGCTCGAAGGTGACGCCGTCGTGCAGGTCTTCCCCAGGGTGAATTTCGTAACAAACATCCACGCCACACTCGTCGAATACATCCAGGATGGGTTTCCAGCGGGCAGCCAATTCCCGGAAACCTGCTTCCACCAATCCCTGTGGTCGCTGCGGCCAGGGGTAAACGGTATGCCAGATCAATGCGCCTGAAAAGGTGGCGTGCGCATCAAGGCCGAGGTTTTTGCTGGCCCTGGCAGCATTTTTCAGGGTTTGGATGGCCCACTCGGTGCGGGCCTTTGGGTTGCCGCGCAGGTGCTCTGGAGCAAAGGCGTCGAACATCAGGTCATAAGCCGGATGCACCGCCACCAGCTGTCCCTGCAAATGGGTGGATAGTTCCGTAATTTTTACCCCACAGGCCTCCACTCTTCCACGCAGGTCGTCGCAGTAAGCCTTGCTCTCCGCTGCTTTTTCCAGGTCAATGAGGCGGGCGTCCCAGGTGGGGATTTGTACGCCGGTATAGCCATGTCCGGCTGCCCAGCGACAAATGCTCTCCAGGGAATTGTAGGGGGCGGCATCGCCCAGGAATTGTGCAAGAAAAATAGCAGGACCTTTCATGAATGTGAGGAATGAGGTTAATGAGGGGAATGGGGTTAATGGGGGGAATGTGGGGAATGTGGGTTAATGTGGGGAATGTGGGGAATGTGGGGAATGGGGGGAATGGGGCTGTGTTGGCAAAAATGGAGCGATTTTTACATTTGCAAAAACTTTTCCTTCAAATGATTGAAAATCCTGGGGTTTTGCCGGAAAACAACAAAAATGCACGTCCGCCGGTATTGTATGCGTTGGTGTCGAATGCATTGCAGGTGTATGGTATTGTGGTGCTGGGGTGGCATTTTTTCCCAATTCTGTATATGTGGTGGTGGGAAGAGTTGATACTCAGTATTTCCGGGCTTTGGCGGTTAAAACAACTCCGGCCACGACTTTTAAAAATGGAGCCGGAAGCTGAGGTAATGCAGGGAGAGCGAAATGCCCGAACCCGGTTCTTTTTATTAGCGGTTTATTTCGTCTTTATAGTGGTACTGGCGGGATTTATGTTCGCCCCGGATGGGTCTGCTATTCAAAATATCCTCACCATTTTTTTCAAAAATCGGGTTTTCAACCTCAACCTGCTTTTCTTTGCGGCATTGCAGTTTTGGCTGTATTGGCGCGACTTCCATCAGGGGGCTCCTGTGGTGAAGCCGGCAGATGTGGAAGGTTTGCGCAACACCTTTGATACGCGAAGTGCAGTTATTCACGCCGGATTGCTGATTGGAGCATTGATGTCGTATTTGCTGCCCAAATACCAGCTTCAAACCGAGCATGCCTTTATGTTCGGTTTTATGGCGGTTAAAACGGTAGTGGAGTTTTGGATTATTCGTAAGCGGAAATGAGGCCGTTTGCTGCAGTTAAATACCAAATTTTTGTTTGCCATGGAATGGATCATGATTTTCTGCTTTGTAGCCGGTTATGTGGCTATAACGCTCGAACACACCATTAAACTTAACAAAGCTGCCAGCGCCATAGTAGCAGGCGTGCTGTGCTGGACGGTATATATCCTTGGTGGCCACGATGCCCACGAGGTGAATCATCATCTGGAAGCTCATTTGTCGGAAATTGCCGCCATAGTGTTTTTCCTGCTGGGCGCCATGGTCATAGTGGAACTGATAGACGCGCACGACGGGTTCGATATCATTACACAACGCATCAAAACCACCGACAAGCGCAAACTGCTGTGGTCAGTAGGATTCATTACCTTCTTCCTGTCGGCAGTTCTGGACAATCTGACTACGACCATTGTCATGGTGAGTTTATTGCGGAAACTGATCAGTGATCGGGAAGACAGGATGAAATTTGTGGGATTGGTCATCATTGCCGCCAATGCCGGCGGCGCCTGGTCGCCGCTGGGCGATGTAACTACTACTATGTTGTGGATAGGAGGGCAGATCACGGCAGTAAATATTGTCAAAATGTTGATTTTACCCAGTCTTGTTTGTCTGTTGGTGCCGCTTTGGTTGCTGTCACGCAGTGTGAAAGGAAAGGTGAGCGCACCGGAAAAGGTGGAAGGTGTTTACAATATTGCCAGCACGCCATACGAGCGCAATATGGTGTTCGGGATGGGCCTGGGAGCACTTTTGTTTGTGCCCGTTTTCAAAACGGTCACACATTTACCCCCTTACATGGGGATGCTGCTTGGTCTGGGTGTTATGTGGATACTGACAGAATACATACACGGCGGCAAGGATGATATTGAAAAGGGACCTAAATCCGTGAATCATGCGCTTCGAAAAATAGATACTCCCAGCATCTTGTTTTTCCTCGGCATACTCGTAGCAATTTCCGCCCTGGAAAGCGTAGGGATACTGCGGTCCATGGCCACCTGGCTGGATGAAACCATCGGTAATGTGACCATTGTAGGCGTATTGATCGGGTTTTTGTCGGCAATAGTGGACAATGTGCCGTTGGTAGCGGCTGCCCAGGGCATGTACACGCTTGAGGTATATCCGGCAGATAGTTTTTTCTGGGAGTTGATCGCTTATTGCGCGGGTACCGGCGGGAGCGCATTGATCATTGGTTCGGCTGCCGGTGTGGCGGCCATGGGCATGGAAAACATCAGCTTTACCTGGTATCTGCGGAAATTCACCCTGCTGGCAAGTATCGGTTATTTGGCAGGGGTAGCGGTATACGTGCTGCAGCACCAACTGTTCGGTTGATGATGCTACCGCCGGGTTTATTTCCCTACACCTGTAAGTTTGGCCATCCATCTGACGGTTCCGCCCTGCAGCAGGATAGACGCGATGACCACAATAAACGCGATATTAAAAATTTTATCGGCTCCGCTCACTCCTGAAACCACCGGGATCAGAGCGAATACAATGGGGGTGGCGCCCCTTAGGCCCACCCAGGAGTAAAATATCTTGGTTCGTGTCTCAATTCCTTTGAAAAACACCAGAGAGAGCCATACGCCCAACGGACGAGCAAGCAGAATCAGGCCGGCAGCCACCCACAACCCTTCCCGAAACACATCAGGCAGGTGGCGTACATATACCTGCAGCCCGAGCACCAAAAACAAACCGGTTTCCATCAGCCAGGCCAGACTTTCAAAAAAGTGAATATTGATGTCTCTTTGCCCCCAGGGCGAGTTTCCGAGAATGATACCTGCAACATAGACCGCCAGAAATGCGCTGCCGCCCAACAGACTGTTCACTGCGTATAAAATGACCACCCAGGCGAGCAAGAC
>JADZFI010000356.1 GCA_020850025.1 Saprospiraceae bacterium | reverse complement strand
GACCTTAGCCTGTATTAAGGGACGCTAATCACCTCCCTTCCCTCCCATGAGTCTACC
Source organism: Saprospiraceae bacterium (assembly GCA_020850025.1). Lineage (GTDB taxonomy): Bacteria > Bacteroidota > Bacteroidia > Chitinophagales > Saprospiraceae > M3007. The sequence goes on along the minus strand of JADZFI010000356.1, from coordinate 4,809 downwards.
TGAATTTTCTCTCCGCCGACCGGTTTTTGCCACTGTAATGAGTATCCTGATTGTGTTTTTTGGCGCAGTAGGGTACACTTTTTTGGGGGTGCGGGAATATCCTGCCATTGATCCGCCCAACATTACCGTGCGCACCAACTATACCGGCGCCAATGCAGAAGTCATTGAAAGTCAGGTGACGGAGCCCCTGGAGCGCGCCATCAACGGTATTGCCGGCATACGCACTATTTCCAGCTCCTCGGCCCTGGGCAACAGCAACATCACAGTAGAGTTCGACCTGGGCATTGACCTGGAACAAGCGGCCAACGACGTGCGCGACAAGGTGAGTCAGGCGCAGCGCAATCTGCCCCAGGACATAGACGCGCCGCCCGTGGTGACCAAAGCCGATGCCAGTGGAGACCCTATTCTCTTTGTGCCGGTGCAGAGTAGTACCCGCAGCATCATGGAACTCTCCGATTACGCAGAAAACGTTATCCGGGAAAAAATCCAGACCATTCCGGGGGTGTCTGCCGTTAATGTATTCGGTTCCAAACTGCCGGCCATGCGCCTGTGGATGGATCCGGCCAAAATGGTAAAATTCGGGCTCACCGCCCAGGATGTACTGGCTGCGCTGAACCGGGAAAATGTGGAACTCCCGGGCGGAAAAGTGCGCGGCGACGCCACCGAAATGACCGTTAAAACCTTCGGAAGGCTCCAAACAGAAGACGAATTCAACAATATGATCATCCGGCAATCGGCCGGAAGTACCATACGTTTCAAAGACATCGGCGAGGCCATACTGGGCCCGGAAAACGAAGAAACCGGCGCCCGCCGAAACCTGGTACAGGGCGTTTCGCTGGCCATCATCCCCCAGCCGGGCAGCAACTGGGTGGAAATTACCGACGAGTTCTACCGCCGTTACGAGCAGATACAGAAAGACCTGCCAGAAGACATTGTGATGAATGTGGGCATTGATAAAAGCCGCTTCATCCGCCGCGCCATCAGCGAGGTAACAGAAACGCTTTTCATAGCCATCGGGCTGGTAGTGCTGATCATTTACCTGTTTTTCCGCAACTGGATCATCGCCCTGCGCCCGCTGATTGATATCCCGGTATCCCTGATCGGGGCCTTCTTCCTGATGTGGCTGTTCGGCTTCAGTATCAATGTGCTCACCCTGCTGGCCATTGTACTGGCTACGGGTCTGGTGGTGGACGACGGTATTGTGGTGACGGAGAATATCTTTAAAAAACGGGAGGCCGGCATGGACAAATGGACTGCCGCAAGGGAAGGCACCAAAGAGATCTTCTTTGCCGTGATCAGTACCTCCATTACCCTGGCGGTGGTGTTCATACCGGTCATATTCCTGCAGGGCTTTACCGGGCGTTTGTTCCGGGAGTTCGGCATAGTGGTGGCAGGCGCCGTTTTGATTTCGGCCTTTGTATCGCTCACGCTTACTCCCGTACTAAATGTTAAACTGGGCGGAAATGTCAAAACGCATGGCTGGTTCTACACGGTCACCGAGCCGTTTTTTGCCGGTATGGAACGCATATATGGCAATAGCCTGCGTTCCTTCATGCGTTTCAAATGGCTGAGTTTGGGCATATTGGTAGCCTGCTTTGGTCTGATATGGTATTTCCAGGGCCTGGTAAAAAGCGAATTGGCCCCACTGGAAGATCGCAGTATCATAAGAACCAACCTGACGGCGCCGGAAGGCACGGATTTCGACAAGATGGAATCCATTGTATATAATCTGGCCCAAAGGATTATGGATTCTATACCGGAAAAAAGTATGGTGTTCGGCATCACAGCACCGGGTTTTGGCGCAGCGAGCACCAACTCCGGTTTTGTAAGCCTGCTGCTCACCGACCCCAAGGAGCGCGAACGCAGCCAGATGGAGATCTACAATCAATTGCTCACCATGACCCGCAAAATGCCCGAGGCACGGATGTTTCCTTCGCAGGAGGAAACCATAACCGTGGGTTTCGGACGCGGATTGCCGGTACAATTTGTGATACAAACCCTTGATTTTCAAAAACTACAGGCAGTAGTACCCAAATTTCTGGAGGAGGCGCGCAAAGATCCTACCTTCGCCAACGTGGATGTGAACCTTAAGTTCAACAAACCCGAATTGCAGGTGAGCATTGACCGACTAAAAGCGGCCGAACTGGGTGTGAGCGTATTGGATGTGAGCCAAACCCTGCAACTTGCCCTCTCCGGCCGCCGCTTTGGATATTTCCTGCAAAACGGCCGCCAATACCAGGTAATTGGTCAGGTAGACCGCGCCAACCGCGACGAGCCGCTGGATCTGGCAGGCCTCTATGTGCGCAATAACCGCGGCGAAATGATCCAGCTCGACAACATTGTGCGTTTTGAAGAAACCAGCAATCCGCCGCAGTTGTATCACTACAACCGCTACAAATCGGCCACCATCAGTGCCGCGCCGGCCCCCGGAAAAACCCTCGGCGAAGGCATCGAGGCCATGGAACGCATTGCCGCCAATGTACTGGACGAATCGTTCCAGACCGACCTGAGCGGTCCGTCCCGCGACTTCCGCGAGAGCAGCGGCAATACCTCCTTTGCTTTCCTGCTGGCCCTGATGCTTATTTACCTCATCCTGGCTGCCCAATTTGAAAGTTTCCGGGATCCGCTCATTATTATGCTCACCGTGCCGCTGGCCATTGCGGGTGCATACCTGAGCCTATGGGCCACGGGCAACACCTTCAACATCTTCTCCCAGATCGGAATGATCATGCTGATAGGTTTGGTAACCAAAAACGGTATCCTCATAGTGGAGTTTGCCAACCAGAAGCGCGACGCCGGCATGCCCAAAAACCAGGCCGTCTGGGAAGCCGCGCAGGCACGCCTGCGCCCGATCCTCATGACCACCCTGGCCACCGCCCTGGGCGCATTGCCCATTGCCATGTCGCTGGGCGCCGCCAGTACGAGTCGTATCGGATTGGGTGTGGTAGTGGTAGGAGGGTTGATGTTTTCTTTGATCCTGACCTTGTTTGTAATTCCGGTGATGTATTTGTTGTTGAGTGGTAAAAAACGCAGTGCTGCGCCGTGGAGTAAGGTTGAGTAAACCACATACCGGCGGCTATGCCGATACCATGGCATTTATTAAAAAAATAGGTGACAATACCCATTTATACCTATTCACCACAGTCTAAGCTTTTTCTTTACTTTTGCTGTAGTGAGTGGGAGGTTCGCATATTTGCGAGTTACCTGCCATTTTAGGACGACCGTGCAGCAATGAAACTTTGTGAATAAAAAGCAGACTTTTTAAACGAAAAACAGAGAATGAAAAGTAACTTTGGGAAATTAAATATGACCACAGAAATGCATCCATTTGAGAGAGTTTTATCAGTTTCAACTGAGGACATTGAACTTGAACTTAGAGGTATCACGGAAATATCTTGGGCTGACTTTTGGCTCAACCCAAGAAAATTGCGTGGAAGTGACTTTTTAATGAGGTGGTCGCAGGGTGTATGGAGTGAAAAACGCTTGATAGATGCAGTTAACAAAACAGGTGAATTTTATGCAATTGCCTACGGACCAAGTGGCACAGCACCAACAGACGATGTAAGAGCATTTGAATTATATTTTGAACGCTTAGAAGCTGCGGGGCTTGGCAACATCAAACGCCCAGACCTTTTAGTATTCAGAAACTCAGACAAAGAGTTTGTAGATGAATTTTTAAATAAAATAGGTGGAGAAGAAGAACTTCCATTTATTACGGAAGACAAATTACAACCTCTTGTTCAAAAGGCAATCATTGCAGTAGAGTGCGAAAACTCTTTGTGGGTTGCAGAGAAAATGCCTGACTATAAAACCCCAATGAAAGCCCAAAAGAGACTTGGCGGTAAAATGGGCCTTGCAAAAACTGCGGTTCTGCCGACTGTAATTATTAAAGAGGAAGACCGTATTCCGCTTAATAAATGGCAAGATGAAAATAAAATTCCAATTCACGTTTGGCACGTTTTCTTTGACAGAGCTTATGGACTTTCTTTTGTTGAAGCACAACGCTTAGTTTCAGAAGGACTAATTCTACCAACCGAACAAGTTTTTCAAGCTCCTGGTGGTGCAACAACTAAAAAAGCCATTTATAAGTATTATTATCATTATGCCTATCCGCTTGGAGTAGCAAGCGAAAGGCCTCAACTAATCCCTGCGTTTATAGAGGATAAAAACGGACACATTTTACCTTATGTGAAGTTTGAAGGCGGCTCTTTAACTATTGCTGACGCAGCAATTAACGTATTAAACCAACTCTGATGGGAAAATTAAAATTACATCAGAAATTGCCGACCGAATGGAACGAAAGAGAAATTCTTCGTGACAAAGGTCAGTTTTGGACACCGAGTTGGGTAGCCGAGGCAATGGTAGCATACGTTACAGAAAACACAGAATTAGTTTTTGACCCTGCAACTGGCAGAGGAGCATTTTATGAAGCATTGTTAAAGCTCAACAAAAAAAATGTTTCCTTTTTCGGAACAGATATTGACCCCGAAGTTTTATCAGATGAAATCTACAACAGAGAAAAGTGCTTTGTTGAGAATAGGGATTTTATTAAAAACCCACCTGATAGAAAATTTAAAGCAATCATTGCAAATCCTCCTTACATCAGGCATCACAGGATTGACGCAGAAACTAAATTGCTTCTGAAGAAAATTGCGAGATCAATAACAGGAAATTCAATAGATGGCAGAGCGGGGTATCACATTTATTTTCTAATTCAAGCATTAAATCTTTTAGAGCAGGACGGAAAACTTGCTTTCATAATGCCAGCAGACACTTGTGAGGGAAAATTTGCCAAGAACTTGTGGAAAT
>JADZFI010000355.1 GCA_020850025.1 Saprospiraceae bacterium | reverse complement strand
GATTATGATGGATCTATAGAACACAACCGCAACATAATGGTTCTTCGAAACTCATAGGAATTCACACCTTTGGTTATTCCAAATTATTGCATATGCCGTAAAAAGAAACAGGCCACCAAATTCCGCAGAATGAGGTGGCCTGTTTCTTTTATACTCGCAATAATCAGCAATACATATCGTACGCAGCACGCAGATTATCCGAAATAATCTGAGCTGAACGTCCTTCAATGTGCCTGCGCTCCAGGAAGTGTACCAGTTTGCCATCCTTGAACAGGGCAATACTTGGGGAAGATGGCGGATAAGGCGCCAGGAACTCGCGAACTTTGGCAGTAGCGTCGGTATCTACCCCTGCAAAAACCGTGTAGAGTTTTTCAGGATGCTTTTCATTTTCCAAGGAAAGCTTGGCGCCTGGACGTGCCATGGCTGCGGCGCAGCCACAAACACTGTTTACAACAACCAATGCGGTGCCCGTCTGATTTTCCAAAACCGATTCTACAGCCTCTGGCGTGGTAAGTGGCTCGAAACCATAATCAGTAAGGTCTTTAGCCATGGGGGTGGTAAGTGCTATGGGATACATGTCAAGAATGATTGAATGAATGTTGATGCGTTTTCAGCAGGTACTGGAGCGTGCAATAAACAGCTAAACTCATTATTTGTTCGGAGGAGAAGCCTTGGGATCCCATTCAAAGAACACAAACCCGTTTTTCCGACCAATTTCGTGTATGTGCGCAAACTCCTGCAGTGGATTGATGCGATTGATCTTTGCTACGAAATAGGCAGGTTTTGGAGGCTTTTGATAGTACATTCCAGGCAAATCATCCACCGTTTTATCAGGTCCGGGGTCCTGCTTATTGCCGTAAAACAAATGCGCGTAGCTCTTGAAACCAACCGGTTTGATGATGCAATCCTGGCTTGCTTTGCCCTCATAAAACTCAATGGCAGCTCTTTGGGAATAGCCTTCGATATTACATACCACAAAGAGCAAAGTTCCTCCAGTGAAAATGGCGCCTCCTGCAAGGGCATATTGAGCAGTAAGCCAAGCTTTCTTCCGCAGCCAAAAATAAAGCGCAACGACACTGGCGAGTGACAGTACCACACCCGGTGCTCCATGCCACCATTCCCAATTTACCTCTGCATCCAGGTTGGCCAGAGCAAACGGATCCTTCGCGAATAATGGCTTTATCAAGTCGAGATGGGTACCTAAATATGGTAGGGCCGCTACAAGGCCACCCAGGAGAATGCCTATTACAGGCAATAAATACCCGGAAATCCGGGGGGTTATGTTCCATCGGATGGCCCGCCAAAGGGTTACTGAACCCAGATAGGTAAGCGGGAAATAACAAAGAGAAGAATAATGGACTATTTTAGTTTTTACCAAACTGAACAGAATCAGCACTACCCAAAAGAGCAACTGCATCCAGGTGCCGAAATCAAATCGTATGCAGGAAAGCATAGTGCTGGTTTCCAACGCTTCGTCTTCACATTCTTTGTCCCCCCAAAGGTTGGGGATGGCAAAAACGGATGCAGGGAAACAACCCAGTAATAGAACCGCGAAGTGGTATCCTAAAAATCCTCCATGACCGCTGTCTTCCGTGCTAAACAGCCGGACCTGGTAGGTTAGAAATTCCTTTATAAACCAGGGCCCATGCAACCAATATTCCAGCCCAAACCATAACAGCGCCGCCAGCGCGGCTGCCATAGAAAATAAAATCAGGTGGCTGAAATAACCTTTGCCTTTGAACCGATACTTGGCCCAATAAAGCACCAATACGAGCATCACAATCAAATAAGCCGCCGGCCCTTTGGTAATGATGGCTAAACCAAGAACAAAGCCCCCGCCCAATAAATGGCGGTATCTAACCCAAAGCGACTGATCTTTTGACTGCCTGAAAAACCTCCATCTGAACTCAATGAATCCATACAGCCCCAGGAAAATAAAAAAATTGAACCAGGGGTCGATGATCCCGCTCCGGAAATACATGTGCGGCAAAAGGCTCCCTAACCATGCCAAGGCCCACAACCATCCAAAAAGTCGGTCATGAATGCGAAAACCTATATGATAAACAAGTAAGAGAGTGGCCCATCCACACAGTGCATTGGGGAAACGGGCAGCAAATTCATTGATACCAAACACTTTCATCGAAAGTGCCTGCATCCACAAAAACAAAGGAGGTTTTTCCCAAAAGGGCTCAAAATCTATTTGAGGACGCATCCAGTCGCCCGTAATGATCATTTCTCGCGCACATTCGGCAAAATTGATTTCATCCCAATCAAACAGATGTACACTTCCCAAAAATGGAAAGAAAAACAATAATGCCAGTCCGCTTAGCAAGAGGTAATCACGCCGCATAATGCCCAAAATAAACGAATAGAAGGGGTTGTCGTCTGCAAAATAAAGAAGGAGTCAGGATTCCCACAAAAGAAAACCCCAGCTCCTTCTTAATTCAATAGTTAACAATCTATTCCAAAATCAGTTCAAACTCTACCCGGCGGTTTTGTTCCCGACCTTCTGCAGTATCATTGGAGGCTATCGGACGAGCTTCTCCAAAACCTGCATATCTGATCCGTTCTGCTTTGATTCCACGGAAAATCAGGTAATCATAACAAGCTTTGGCCCTGTCCTGCGATAATTTCAGGTTGTCTTCATCATCCCCTACATCATCGGTATATCCACTGATAGACAGGGAATAATTGGGGTTTTTGCGCATGAGCGCCACTACTTCATCCAAAATATCATAAGAAGCATCCTTCAAAATAGCCTTGGAGCTTTCAAATTGCACTGCATTGGCAGCCGTGGCAAGTTTTTGGCGATCTGCTTTTACCTCTGGTTTTTCTTCGCGTTGAGGTTTCTTCTCCTCCATTTTTTTCTCTTCTTTTTTCTTTTCCTCCGGACAACCCATATTAGCCGCTAAACCAGCCACATTTGGACATTTATCCTGATGGTCGGCTACTCCATCGCCATCAGTATCAGCTTTTTTTGCCGGCGGGCATCCGTTTTCGGTTCCAGCAACGGTCGGACAAGGATCCACATCGTCTGCCACACCATCGCCATCCGTATCTTTTGGCGCCGGACAACCATTGCGTTCCGTTGTTCCGGCCTCATAGGGGCATTTGTCTTCATTGTCTGCAATGCCATCGCCATCTGTATCCGGACAACCTTTAAAGGATCCTGCATCTTCCGGACACAAATCCTCTGCATCAGGCACTCCATCCTTATCGGCATCTGGCGCCTCCGGACAACCTTTGTTAGCAACTGCCCCGAAAACGGCCGGACACTTGTCATCCTTATCGGCGATTCCATCACCGTCGGTGTCAGGGCATCCATTAAGGCTGCCGGCTTCCGTTGGACAATCATCTGTTTTATCAGCCACGCCATCAAGATCATAATCAGGGCATCCGTTTGTTTGGGCCGTTCCTGCATCTTCAGGACATTCATCTTTGTCATCCCCTACTCCATCATTATCAGCATCCGGGCAACCCATGGCAGTGGGTGGGCCGGGCAATTCCGGACAAAGATCCAGAGAATCCAGTACGCCATCCTTGTCTGTATCATTGATGGTAAGTGCAGCGGGCGTCGATTGATTTTCTGATTTGTGAAGCATGTAGACATAACCTATCCCTACCTGAAGGTTGTCACGCTCTTCTATCAGAGCCTTTCTGAATTCAGCCTGAAGGTTCAGGAAGGCATATTCTCCAAGTCTGAAGTGAACACCTGCCCCAAACGGGAATTGAATATGGCCATTGTCTTTCTCATAAACATATCCGGCGCCGGCAAAGGCAAACGGCGCTATTTTTGATTCAGCTTTCATGTTTTCCAGTCTGAACTGAAGGTCAGCACCGGCTGTTACAGTATTCTGATCGGTATCAGGGAGTTTTACGGTGCTCAGGCGCACCGGCACACCGAGGTTAAGCGCTGGAGCAAGGTTTCTGAGGTAGGCGAATTCAAAACCCTGGCCAAGTTTGAGATCGTCGTCTGCCAAAATGCCGTAATCAATGAAATTCAATTGGGCATGTATGGCGTTTCTGAATGTCTGGTTTTGGGCTTCAGCTTTCCATCCCAGAAGGAGGAAAATCAGGAAAGGGAGTAAAAGAAGATTTCTCATGTGATCAAAATGTTTCAGGGGTTGAAACAAAAGAAGTGCCAATAACCAATTTAGGGTAATTTTTTAAGACGCTTCTACGTTATTTTAGCCGAAATTTTTCAGAAATTGAGACACACAATAGCTTCAAAATTATTCATTATCAACTGTTTAATGGTTGTACAAACATCTTTTGCAGCAAAATTGGATACCCTGCAAATCTACAGCGCTGCAATGCGGAAAACGAGCCAGTGTCTGGTGGTTACCCCGGACGACTACCAGCCATCAGGCGCCCCCTACCCTGTCTTGTATCTGCTGCATGGCTGGAGCGGAAATTATGCAGGCTGGTTGGCTGAAGCTCCGCAATTGAAAAAGCACGCAGATGAATACCGTATGATCATTGTTTGTCCGGACGGAGGGTACGATAGCTGGTATCTCGATAGTCCGGTAGATACTTCAGTGCGTTACGAAACCTACATTGCACGGGAGGTGGTGAGCTTTATTGACTACTACTACCACACCATTGATGAGCCCTCTGGCAGAGCTATTGCCGGGTTAAGCATGGGCGGGCATGGCGCCGTTACCCTGGCCATTAAATACCCGGAAACCTTCGGAGCTGCTGGAAGTATGGCCGGCGGACTTGATCTACGGCCCTGGAAAAGAAATGATTGGGATCTGAAGGGTGTCCTGGGAGATCCATCAGAAAACTGGGAAAACTGGGTGAATGCCTCCGCCGTAAATCTGGCATCCCGGTTAAAAGACAAAAATCTGCCACTCATCATTGATTGTGGCCTCGACGACTTCTTCCTGGAAGCCAATCGGGAAATGCACCGGGTGTTATTAGAAATGGATTATCCGCACGAATATACCGAACGGCCGGGTGGACACAATGGCGATTATTGGGGAAATGCCATTGATTATCAGGTGCTGTTCTTTTATAAATTCTTTGAAAAAACGCTCAAAAAAGGCCTGGACTGATGTTTGCCAGCCATTTTTTGCCATAAATCAACCAGGCAAAAGACCCTATCCAGCACAGCAGGATGATTTGTAAAAAGCCATCGCGCAACAGTGCACGTGTTGGAGATTCTGTCTTGCCAAACACCATGGTGAGTTGCAGGTAGCGCAATACTCCTGCTATCACAAAAAACGAGGTGTAATATATTTTATCAGATCCAATCCGCAGCGTCACTTCCGGTGAAAAGCAATACATCAGGTAGGCCACGATGGCTACCGTGGAGCATACCACCATACTCATGTCGAGAAACGGGAGATTATACCCCTCCAATGCCTTGCGGAAATTGCTTTCACCCATGGCCACCACGTATTCTCCCCGTCGCTTGGCCAGACCCAGAATCAGGGCTAGTACGAAGGTTAACACCATCAGCCAATGAGATACAGCTACCCCGGTAACGGCTCCGCCCGCCAAAACCCTGAGCAAAAAACCGAGTCCGATCAGGGAAACGTCTATGATGGCAAAATGCTTTAAGGAGAGGGAATAGGCAACATTCACCATCAAATACAAGCCGCTGAAAAGCAACATCTCTGGCCGGAACAAACAGGGCAGCAGGAAACTGCTGGCCAACAGGACTGCCAAAATCAAATAAGCCTCCCAGCGACGAATGGCGCCACTGGCCACCGGGCGTTTGCTTTTGTCGGGGTGATTTTTGTCCTGCGGGGCATCTACCAGATCGTTCATCACATAAACCGCAGAGGCCATGAGGCAAAACGCAAAAAAACCTAGCAATGCGTTGCCAATCACCTCAGGTTCTGAGAGGCGTGCCGCAAAGAAAGCCGGAATAAAAACAAACAGGTTTTTAACCCAATGCTCCGGCCTTAGCAATATGATTACCTCGCGGATTCGCATTATGATGTGGTGGCTGATCCAAATGTCGTCAGAATAACCCGTTCAATAATCCCTGGATAGTGGGCATGCTCCAGCGCTAATACCTTTCGGGCAATGTCTTCAGCACTGTCGTTCGGAGTGATCTCACAACGCGCCTGGAAAACAATGTCGCCCTCGTCGTAATGTTCATTCACGAAGTGAATGGTTGGCCCCGACTCCCGCTCTCCGGCTGCTTTTACTGCCTCGTGGACATGATGCCCGTACATCCCTTTACCACCGTATTTTGGCAATAGTGCCGGGTGAATGTTGAGGATTTTGCCCGGAAATGCCTTTACCAGATATGCCGGTACCAGCCATAAAAAGCCGGCCAGCACTAGGAATTGAATGTGACGTCTGTTCAGTTCTTCCAAAAGCTCGGTTGCATCGTAAAAAGACTTGCGGTCTATCAGCATGGTCGGAATACCGTGCTCCCTGGCAATTTCCAGCACCCCGGCGTCCTTTTTGTTGGAAACCACCAACGCCACCTCGGCTACCGTGGAATGTTTGAAGTATTCCATGATTTTCCTGGCGTTGCTTCCTCCGCCAGAGGCAAATATGGCCATCCGGATCTTAGTCATCATAAATGAAGTTAGGGGTTACATTTGAGCGGCAGCTTCATCGTCGAATTCTCCTTCCCAGCGCGCCACCACTGCCGAAGCCAGACAATTGCCCACCAGGTTCACACAAGTGCGCCCCATGTCCATCAATGCATCTACACCAAGAATAATGGCAATTGGCCATTCCGGGATGCCGAATTGAAGCACCGTTGCCGTCAGTATGACCAACGAAGCCCTGGGCACAGCCGCTACCCCTTTGGAAGTAAGTAACAAAGTAGCCATTAGCACCAGTTGTTTGTCCCAGGTGAATTGCTCGGTAAGTCCGGCAGCCTGAATACAAAACATGGAAGCCAGCGACAAATAAAGCGTGGAGCCATCCAGGTTGAAACTATACCCGGTGGGAAGCACAAAAGACACGATTTTTCTTGGAACGCCAAATTTTTCCATGGCGGTCATGGCTTGTGGCAGCGCTGCTTCCGAACTGGCCGTCGCAAAGGCAAGGGATGCCGGCTCGTAAATGGCTTTCAGGAACTTTTTGGCCGGAATTCTGAAGAAGAAAAGTACCGGTATAAACACTACCACGATGAAGACGAACAACGCCAGATACAAGGTACCCAACAACTTGGCAAGATTAACCATGACGCCAAGACCCTTGTCGCCAATGGTAGATGCCAGGGCTCCTCCTACTGCAAATGGCGCGAAATACATGATCAGACCCACAAACTTGAACATCACCTCCGACAAGGATTCACACCAGTGAATCATGGTTTTCCGATGATGCTCGCTAACCTGTCGCAAGCCCAGGGCAAATAACAGGCTGAAAATGACAATCTGTAAGACAGCGCCTTCATATACCATTTTCGCGGCATTCTCCGGGAACGAATGCAAAATCGTGTACTTCCAGTCCAGTTTAAAATCCGGCGGCTTGATGGTCACCACCCTTTCCTCATACATCCACTGGGCTTCATTTTTCTTTGGATCTACCTTGGCCTGAAGTTCAGAGCCTGGAACTACTACCTTGTCAGCCGTTTCACTGCGCTGTATACCAGCCCCGGCTTGTGTGAAATTAATGGCTACCAGACCAATGACCAGCGCAACAGAGGTGGCCAGCAGAAAATAGGTGAATGCTTTGACGGCAATACGGCCCATTTGTTTGCCACTGCTTTGACCAGCTATACCAATGACCAGCGTTGAGAAAAGCAGCGGACCTACCACCGTTTTGATCAACTTGATGAAAATGGTGCTAAGAACATCAAAATCCTTGGCAGATTTGCCCAAATCCAGTCCTACTTCAAAGCCTACCAGCATACTTACCAGGATCCAGGTGGTTAAAGACTTGGCGGCCCAACCATAGGCGCAAAATGCCAACACGGTCATCCAGCGTGAAGCCATTAGTACCCCACTGTCCATACCGGGCAGCAAATGTAGTCCAACGGTAATGGCCGTTAGAACCAGTGAGACCAAAAGTATTTTGGATATATTCATATCAGATAAAAAGAGGAATTGGGCGGCAAGATAGGGAACAGTCTTGCATACCTTTGCTCCTGTGAATACAGGAGGCAAAAAAACCTATTTCGTTTCAGATTTTCACCTGGGTGTGGACGCCCGTCTGCCAAGTTCCGAACGCGAACGGCTGGTATGTCGCTGGCTCGATCAAGTGAGCCAGGACGCCGAAGCGATTTACCTGGTGGGTGATTTATTCGAGTTTTGGTTTGAATATAAAACCGTGATTCCCAAAGGTTTTACCCGGTTTTTAGGAAAATTAGCCGCTATTCGGGATGCCGGAATTCCGGTTTATGCTTTCACCGGGAATCACGATCTTTGG
>JADZFI010000354.1 GCA_020850025.1 Saprospiraceae bacterium | reverse complement strand
GCAAATAAGAAACAACAAAATAGTTGGGGAACATTGTGGCTTGATGTACGTTTGCTCTGAATCAAAAGAAAAACAACACCTGCCATGATAAAGATGATCTGCCTGATTCTCGGCGGTGGCGCCGGAAGCCGTTTACATCCGCTTACAGAAACCCGTTCAAAGCCCGCCGTGCCCATTGGTGGCAAATACCGGCTCATTGATATTCCTATCTCCAACTGTATCAATTCCGGAGTAAAGCGGATGTATGTGCTTACCCAGTACAACTCCGCATCGCTTAATGCGCACATCAAAAACGCCTATAACTTCGATCATTTTACCCAGGGATTTGTAGATATCCTGGCCGCTGAACAAACGCCTGGAAATAAAGAGTGGTTTCAGGGTACCTCCGATGCCGTTCGGCAAAGCCGGAAACACTACGATCGCCAGGATTTCGACTATATCCTGATCCTGTCCGGCGACCAGCTCTATCAGATGGACTTCGAGGCGATGGTGAAACACCACATCGCCCAGAAAGCAGACCTGACCATTGCCTGTCTTCCGGTAGATGCCCGGGATGCCACCGGGTTCGGTATTATGAAGGTGGACGATGATGGATATATCCCTCGTTTCATTGAAAAACCCGGCGCCGATGTGCTGCCAGAATGGGCCAGCGAGGTGAGTCCCCTTAACAAAAAACGCGGCCGAAACTATCTGGCCTCCATGGGCATTTACATCTTCAACCGCAAAGCGCTTGACGATCTGTTCGATAACTATCCGGATGCCACCGATTTTGGAAAGGAAATCATCCCGGCGGCCATTGCCGATGGGAAAAAAGTGGCCGCTTATCAATACGAGGGCTACTGGACGGATATCGGGACCATCCGTTCGTTTTTTGAAGCCAATATTGAGCTAACCGACCATATTCCCTCTTTCAATCTGTTTGACTCCAGAAGGGTGATTTACACCAGGGGAAGGATGTTACCACCGGCAAAGTTTTACGGTGGTACCCAGCTTAATCGCGCCCTGATTGCAGAAGGTTCTATCATTCATGCAAGGGTGATAGATGGCTCCATCATTGGTCTGCGCTCCAGAATAGGGGAGAATACAGTGATCAAGGATTCCATCGTCATGGGGAATGATGTGTATCAGACCCTTCAGGAAATCGCCGTCAGCCAGGATGAAATACCCATGGGCGTGGGCCATTATTGCCATATTGAACATGCCATTCTGGATAAGGATTGCCGGATTGGCAACAACGTGGTGATCAAAGGAGGTCCTCACCTCCCGGATACTGATGCGGATGAGTATGTCGTTCGCGATGGTGTGGTCGTGATAAAAAAAGGCGCGGTGATCCCGGAAGGAGCAAGAATTATGTGAGTAGTAAATGGAACAACTCAATCCAACAAAAACATCTAAACGTATACTTGGCATAGACCCCGGCACCAACGTGCTGGGGTTTGCCATTATTGATGCCGACAAAAAAGAGATAAAGGTGATTGAAATCGGAGTACTCACCTTTGCGCACATCAGCGATGACCACACGGTTAAGCTTCGCTACATATTTGAACAGGTACAGGACCTCATTCGCCAACACCAACCGGAGGAAATGGCCATAGAAGCGCCCTTTTTTGGTAAAAATGTGCAATCAATGCTCAAACTTGGTCGAGCCCAGGGCGTTGCCATTGCGGCCGGCATGGTGAACAAGCTCGTCATCACCGAATACATGCCTAAAAAAATAAAACAGGCAGTAACCGGCAATGGAAATGCTTCCAAAGAGCAAGTGGCAGGAATGCTGGAAAAAATCCTCCACACCAAATTCAGCGAAAAATACTTCGACGCCACCGACGCCCTCGCCACCGCCCTCTGCCATTGGTACCAAAATTCCAGCCCCGGGCTGCCCGGCAAAAAAAGCTACAGCAACTGGAAAGGGTTCCTGAAGGATAATCCGGGAAGGACAAAGTAGACGTTGGACTGTTGGACAACGTCCATTGTCCAACAGTCCATCGTCCAACGTCAGTTTCTCAACCTGTTTTTCTCTGGTAAGCCTTCAAAAAAGAAACTGTAACCACGGAATATGCCTCCCATGACCCGATCCTGGGTGAGCAGGAAATCTTCGCTGTTGACATCGGTAAAGTAGCGGGATACGTAGGGGGCGCCGTCGTCGCGACGGTGTTCTATTTCTACAGGCCAGAATTGCACCTGTGTTTCGGCGCCGTCGGCTTTGTTCCTGGTTACGATGGCAAATGGCACCAAGGCGGTAACGGAGTCGCGCAGCGGGTTCTGGGTTTCAAAGGCTTCAGCAACGAGTGCCTCGAACTGTACGAGGTAGGCCTCTGCAACCCCCTTGCGCCGTGGTGTTTTGGCCGGAGTGGTGGTGGCAAAGTAGGGCTTGATATCGTAAGCTGCCTCGCCGGTTTTTTCAAGTTTGAAGGATTCATTCTTTCGTTGCGGGTATTCCACGTAAACCGATTGAATTTCTTCCGGATTTTCACGGAACACCGCGCGGTCGCGCCATTCGTCGTCGCCCAACAAATAGCGCAAACGAAGCTGACCGATAAAGCCCGGGATATGCACCACATACGGCTGCTCCGAGCCGTCCATTATCATGATGGTTCCGCGTTCGTCGTTGGTCACACCGCCTACATAATAGGTTTTGATCGGTTTGTTGTTCCGGTCGTAGATTTCCACTTTGATGCCTACGGCTGCGGTTTCTTTCACCAGGTTTTGGATAGAGCCATTGGGTGGTATGTTCAAAACATTCACCTTGGAAATGGCATCCAGCAAATTTTCTACAGCAGACGGTCTGGCTGGATGTTTCCCATTGTATATCCATCCTTTCGGGCCGCGTTCAAGCGTAGCCGTTCGACCCTGTCGGTCGGCAATGAATATTTTTCCGATGTCATTGGTATTGGCTACGGCAAAATCCATGTCCCACGACACATGCGAACTGTTTTGTTTCTTTTTTTGAGTGATTGCGTACCAGGCGGCACCTCCCAGAATCAGGAAAAGGAGCGCTAAAATCAGAGTTCTGTTCATAGAATTATTGTTTTGAAGGGCAGATGGGCCATTTTGACAAAACGGCACAAAGCTACGACTTAGCTGGTGCTTGCAAGACAGCCTTTTCGGAGCATAGGGTTGGAAGTTGGTCAAAAAAAAGCCGACCCCTGCGTTTCGCAGAGGCCGGCACATCAAAACAAAACGAAAAACCAACTTTTTATCTTGGGGACCGATTGTAACGGTCTTTTTGTTTAATTGTTGTTTCTGGACTTAAGACGAACCGGGATTTCCTGGTTATTGCCGCTGCGTAATACATTCAGCACCAGTGTTTCTCCCACCTTGGAACGTCCGATCAACTCCATTAGTTCAGAAGTTGTTGTCACAGTTTTGCCATTTGCTTTGATCACCACATCGTTTTCCTGTACTCCGGCCAGTGCAGCGGAGCCTTCCGGATCCAGTCCGGCAACGACTACACCCTGTGTGAAAGGAATACCCAGCTCTTTGGCTACATGGGTGTCCATGGTAGCTACATTAACACCCAGGTATGCACGGCGAAACTCTCCATACTTGATCAGGTCGTCGGCAATACGTTTTACCAGATTGACAGGGATGGCAAATGAATAGCCGGCGAAGACGCCTGTTGGAGTGGCAATGGCAGAGTTGATGCCAATGAGCTTGCCGTTTACATCCACCAGAGCGCCGCCGGAGTTGCCCGGATTTACGGCAGCATCAGTTTGGATGAACGACTCGATGGCTTTGCCACTCTTGATGATGTCTATGTCCCGACCCTTTGCGCTAACGATTCCGGCCGTAACCGTGGACGTAAGATCAAACGGATTGCCCACCGCCAGTGCCCATTCACCTACGCGAACATCGTCGGAGTTGCCGAGCTCAATGGCAGGAAGGTTGTTGGCATCAATTTTAATAACCGCCATATCGGTATTGGGGTCCTTGCCCACCAGGCGGGCGCGGAATTCGCGATTATCGTGCAGGGTTACTTCAAACTCGTCGGCAAATTCCACTACGTGATTATTAGTGAGGATATAACCGTCTTCGGAGAAAATGACCCCTGAACCGGTGCCGGAGCGAGGTTGTTGTTCAAAGCCGTAACTATCGCCAAAAAAATACTGGAAGGGATTGGAATAGCGATTTTCGCGCTGACGCTGAATAGCAGATTCCCGGCTTTCAGAAGCCTTGATGTGTACCACCGCAGGCATGGCGCGTTCTGCAGCTTTGGTGAAATCAAAAGGCGCCGGGACACCTCCATAGTTCACTTGTTTGGAGTAAGTTTGCTGCTCGGAAACTGGAGCTACCTGAGGTTTCTCCATTAATTTGGCTGCGCCCAACGTGATGATTCCGCCCGTTGCGCCAGCGAGTACCGTTGACAACCATTTATTCATTTGTTCAAAGTTTAATTTTTAGTGGCAAAAATAACCCTTGTAGAACGTTCAGAAAAGGGGATTGCTGCCATGAAAAGCCGCTTTAACTTGGTGTTAACCAGCCACACCCTTTTTGCAGGAGTTGAGTTAATGCTTCAAAAAACGTCTTCGCAGAGGTATTGTTTTACAACGCCGACCAACCCGTTATTTTAACAGACCAACCATCGTGAACCGTCTCTTTTTGCCGAATCTGCCTCCTTTGGAAGAACTCCTGCAGCCGGAAACGGAGCTGGAACGGCACTTGCTGGAGTTGCCCGAATTCCGGCATGGACTATGGTGGGGTGAACCGAGGTTTGGGCACCCGGAAGGCAAAGTAGCCTTGCATGTGCGGGAAGTGCTGGATAATATCGATGCCATTCCGGGATTGAACCAGGAAGACCGCGCCCGCCTGCGCCTGATTGCACTGGCACATGATACTTTCAAACACGCGGAAAGCAGAACAAGGCCGCGCGACTGGACCAGGCACCACGGCGTACTGGCCAGGCGATTCATGGAACATTACACCACAGATGCCGCTATTCTGGATATTATTGAAACCCACGACGATGCATATTACAAGTGGATGGCGCAGCGCAGACGACCATCTCCGCACAGTCAGCTCGATTCGCTGATGTCGAGAGTTGGCTATTGTATTCAACTTTATTATCTGTTCTTCAAATGCGATACCCAAACAGGGGATAAAATTCAGGCGCCGCTGCGATGGTTTGAGCATGCTGCTGAGAGAATAGAGCCGGTGGTGATAAAACCATATTGGCCCTGGGAAAAAATGTAGGGAGGTTTATCGCAGCAGGTAAAACGGAAATTCCTGCAGCTCTTCGAAAATAGGACCTGGAAATCCGCGTTCTTTGCGGTGAAAAATTCGAGACAATTCATGAGTAATAAATCTAAACGCCCCGTAATGGCCTATGCCATGATTGCTGTATTGGTTTTGGTAGCCATCGCATATGTGGCCCGGCCATTCCTGGCGCCAAAAACAACCGTCACCTCTCCCGCCCAACCATCATCTCCTGCACCAAATATTCCACAAGTAGCAGTGCCTGAGTTTCACGCCGATTCGGCCTACCTGTTCGTTAAAAAGCAGGTCGACTTTGGCCCCAGGGTGCCCAATACGACGGCCCATAAAAAATGTGGCGAATGGCTGGTTAAGGAGTTCAAACGTTATGGCTTTGTGGTAATAGAACAAAAAGTAAGCGCCCCCTATTACAAAGGCGGTTTTTTGAACGGTGTCAATATCATTGCGCAATACAAACCCGAATTGACCAAACGTATCTGCATCGCAGCTCACTGGGATACTCGTAACGAGGCTGAAAAAGACACCAAAGACCAGAATAAACCCATTGATGGCGCCGATGATGGCGGGAGCGGGATAGGAGTATTGCTGGAATTAGCCAGAACCCTGCATCAAAATCCGGTTGACATTGGCGTGGATTTGATCTGTTTCGACCTGGAAGACAATGGAGACAATGGTGGCAGTAATGATACCTGGTGCCTGGGTTCCCAATATTGGGCTAAAAATTTGCATCGCCCGGCTTACATGCCTTACTATGCCGTTTTGCTCGACCTGGTGGGCGCTAAGGGAGCGAAGTTCTACAAGGAGGGGATTTCCATGGATGTTGCCCCCAATTTGGTGAATAAGATCTGGGACATGGCCAATGTGCTTGGCTACGGCGAATATTTTATCCCGGAAAACCGCGGTGGCGTTACCGACGACCACCTGTTTGTGATCCGCCATGCCAGAATACCGATGATTGACATCATCAGTTTGCCATATGAGGGTGAAAAAATGTTCGGGGATCACCACCACACCCATGCTGACAATATGGACATCATTGATAAAAACGTGCTAAAAGCCGTTGGACAAACCATGACGGAACTCATTTATCGAACGAATAATGGGGTGATGTAAGTGTTTTAGTGTTTTAGTGTTTTAGTGTTTTAGTGTTTTGGTTTGCATTAGGCTTGACATTTCTGCAAAGGATGAACCCTTTATTTAAAGCGAATTACGATCCTAAATTGCATCTGGCTAAAACACCGAAACACTAAAACACCGAAACACCTAAACACTCAAACCAGCCACTTCTGAATTGCCCTGTATTCATAAGCTTCCATGGCTGTCAGCAAGTTTGGCACGGTGTCTGCGGCTATACAGAGCTTGCGGTTTTCGGGTTTTAAAAAGCCGTTTTCCACCATGTTGTCTAGCATGTGCAGCAAGGGATCGTAGTAGCCACGCAGACTGAGCAGACCGATAGGCTTTCTGTATTGATGGAGCTGGGCCAGGGTAAGTGCCTCGAAAAATTCGTCCATGGAGCCATAGCCGCCGGGCAGGGTAATAACGCCGTCGGTATCGCGGATGAGCATATCCCGCCGTTCCGACATGGTTTCCACGGAAATCATATCTTTGACGCCGGGATGGCCGAGTTCCAGATTGTTGAGTTGGTGCGTGATGATACCGGTGATGGGGCCGCCCTCGGCCAAAACGGCATCTGCGAGAATACCCATCAGGCCAACACTTCCACCGCCAAAGACCACACGGATACCCCGGCGGGCAAGCGTAGTGCCGAGTTCTGTGGCGGCTTCGGCAAACCAGGGGTGGAAGCCTTTGTTGGCTCCGCAATACACTGCAACTGATTTCATAGAAGAGGATTTGACTGTTTGATCGTGCAAACCTCGGATATTTTACTCAAAACCGATTTACTCATGCAATATTTCCGCTT
>JADZFI010000353.1 GCA_020850025.1 Saprospiraceae bacterium | reverse complement strand
TTCATTGAACTGCATTTGCCAGCCCCAGTTATGCCAGGCTTCATCGTTTTCGTTGTTGCCGCACCACAGCGCAACACTCGGATGCTGGCGCAGGCGTTCAATCTGCTCCAGGGCTTCCAGGGCGGCGGTTTTCAGGAACCTGCCGTTACCGGGATACATCGCGCAGGCATACATGAAATCCTGCCAGACAAGAATGCCGCGGGCGTCGCAGAGCTGATAAAAGGTGTCGTCTTCATAAATGCCGCCACCCCACACGCGCAGCATGTTCATGTTGCCGGCCACCACGTCGTCGAGCAGTTTTTTGGTGCGCGAGGGGTCTACCCGGTCCTGAAATATGTCCTGCGGAATATAGTTGGCGCCTTTGGCGAACACAGGTTTGCCATTCAGCCGGAAATAAAAAGTTTCGCCTTTTTCATCTTTTTCCGTTACCAGTTCAATTTTGCGTATACCCATCCGAACATCCTGACGTTCAATGATTTGGATGCCTTTTTTTATTTCAATGGTGAAATCGTACAGGTGGGGCTCGCCCATGCCGGCGCACCACCAGAGTTTGGGGTTTTCCACATCGTAGGTAACGGAATCGGTATGGGTGCCGGGCCAGAGCACGCGGTCTTCCACGGCTTTGCGTTTGCCCTCCTTGAATTGTACGGTTACCGGAAATTTCGAATCCGAGCGGTAGCGAAAGAGCGCCACCATGCGGGCTTTTTCAGGTTCTACAAATTGGGTGGTGATGTACACATTTTCGATCAGCAGGTCGTCCCAGGCTTCCAGTTGGGGCTTTTGCAGGATGCCGGCGCCCACGAACCTGGGACCCCAGTCCCAGCCGTAATGAAACTGTGCTTTGCGCGACATGACGCGCTGCCCGCCCGGCAGTTCGTAGCCCAGATTTTTCCAGGCTTCATCGGTTTTTTTGAGCGGGCTCTCGAAGTAGATATGCAGCGTATTGGTGTCCGGCCGGAGGTGGCGTTTTACATCCACCCGCCAGGTGCGGAACATGTTGTCGGCCTCCAGGATGAGGGAATCGTTCAGGAATACCTGTGCATAGGTGTCGAGCCCGCGGAGTACCAGTTCGACGTGTTTTTTGGCCAATATCTCCGGCGAAGCGATGAAAGTAGTCTGGAATTCCCAGTCTTCTTTTTCAATCCACTGGAGCTTTTCCTCGTTGTCGCGCCAGAAGGGATCTTCGATCATGCCGTTTTGCAGCAAGGCGGTGTGCACGCTTACCGGCACTTTAACCGGTTTCCATTCGGGCTTGCCGGCCTGGCGGAAAGTCCACTGACCCGAATTAAGCGCCTGACGGATGGGAGTATAGTTGGGCTGTGCTTCGGTCAACATGGGAAAAAGGGCGATTACGAGGAGCAGAACTTGTTTCATCCGGCAAAAGTAAGGAATTGGGAGAGCGCGGCGGGGGTAGAAGCCGGCATTTGCATCACAATTTTTATCTTTGACCCAGACCTCGTAGGTTTTTAGACCTCGTAGGTCTTCAAGACCTACGAGGTCCAACACATCATTATGACGAAACATCTGATCATCGCAGCAGTATTTCTGTACAGCTGGCCGCTTTTTAGCCAAAATACCCCAACGTATGGGGGCAATTTCGGAATGGATACCCTTTTCCCGTTCAATATCCCATTGCTCACCATTGACAGCACCCGGGAGCTGAATTCGAAGACCGTGATGGCCATTCCCAAAAAAGATAAGCAAAAAAAACCTACGGTGCTGGCCTTTTGGCTCACCACCTGCATACCCTGCCACCGGGAGCTGGACACTTATACCGCGCTTTACCCGGAATGGAAAAAACAGGCGAACTTCAACCTGTTCGCCATTTCCACCGACTTCCCCAAAAACTTCCGCAGCATTGCCAGGATTGTGAAGGAAAAACAATTTCCCTTCGAGGTGTACTGGGACCGCGACCGCCTGTTTCGCAGCGTCATGCCCGGCGGCTTGAACGGCCTTCCGCAGGTGTTTATATTTGATAAAAACGGTAAACTGGCCTACCAACATAAGGGATTTAGGCCGGGGGATGAGGTGAAATTGTTTGAGAAGATTTTGGCGTTGCAGTAGGCAGGCCATTACGATATAAACTTTCTTATTGATAAAATTTTTCCGTTTGAATCAAAGAGTAACAAACTCCTTGGCTTCAATGTATATTTCTGTTTCGCCAACCTTTTAAGCTACCTTAACGTCTTAAGGGAATAACAGCTTCGGGTGCTCATTCACACTCAATAGAAAGAGAATCAGCACTTTTAAAACACATCTATTCTTATGAAAAATTCAGTTCATTCAACCAGCATTTTTATTGCACTCCTGATTTGCTTATTCAGCATTACAAGCTCGGCCCAGAAGGAAGCCTGGAACTGGCATTTCGGATCATATAATACCCTTCGTTTTACCGAAAATTCTGTAACTGTAGAAGCGAACAATAATCTGCGATCCAGGAAAAGCCCGTTTTCTATGAGCGACTCCGAGGGTAACCTGTTGTTCTATGGAAGACTGGGTAATGAAATCTATGGCAATAATGTGCATGCCGGGGCTATCTACAATCGTTTCCATACCCCAATGCCTAACGGAAGTATGCATGCATATGAAACTTCTCTACAGTCGGCCACAGCTTTTCCCAAGCCAGGGTCTGCTCATCAGTATTATGTAGTAAATCTCTCGGCAGAGGCGCCAAATGCCGGACGCACTTTCAGGTATTCAGTCATTGACATGGACTTGGATAATGGCAGAGGAGATGTCAGCCAAAAAGATATTTTTATTGCCAATTATCTACTGGACGGATTAAGCGTAACGAAATCTGTTGGTCAGGAAAGTTTTTGGATATCAACGATACGGTATCTTTATCCGATCTCAGATATTGACTATGTGGTTGATCTTCAAATATATCGTGCAGATTCCAACGGAATTCAGCTTTGGTCAGCTTATGAAGATACCTCCAGCTTAGGTTATAACCACCTCAAGTTTTCGCCTAGTGGGCGGTTCTTACACCATAGGAATAAAGTATATGATTTTGATCCGGTATTGGGTGAAGTCACCGGATACAGAAATATCGGTAATTATGAATTTACCAGTATTTTCAATGATAAGAGCGAATTCTCGGCGGATAGTAAAGTGCTTTACACCTTTGGTCCAAGTACCACCGGATATTGTATAGCGCAATACGATCTAACTAAAGCAAACCCGCTTGAAGATGTTCATATCATTGAAGGCAATGGTTCGACCACGGGCTGTAACGGACTTATCAAAGGAGGAATGCAACTTGGTCCAGACGGCCGCATTTATATCAACGTAAACTTTTCTTCCTTTTTAAATAGAATTGAACACCCCGAAATCATTGGACCAGGATGCTCATATAACGCCAACCAACTTGAGTTAAATAACTATGAGTTCTTTTATGATTTCCCGATTTTTCCAACCAACTATCTGGCGGCTTCTACTACAACAAATGTAAGCGACCTTGCCGACGCAGAGGAGTGGCAACTATTCCCAAACCCTGTTCAGGATGTTTTTACCCTTTCGTCAAATTCAAATAGCCCTGGAAACTTCCAAATGACGATCTTTGATTCATCCGGCAGGATTTTGGCGTATCAAAGCATTAATGCTCCTGCCTTCAGGGTTGACATGCAGGCATACCCTGAAGGATTTTATTTCGTTCAGGTGTTGTCGGAAGGCCGGAAGCAGATGTATAAAGTGGTGCGGCTTTGATAAAACCGGCAAACTGGCCTGCCAACACAAGGGATTTCGGCCGGGGGATGAGGTGCGGTTGTTTGAGAAGATTTTGGTGTTGCAGTAGGAGAGAGAACTTATTCCCTGACATCTCCGTTCAAAATGGCGCCTAAAATAACATTCAAGGAATCTGCGCAACTGTAGATCATTAAATGGCCGCCATTCGGAACCTCGACTACGGGTTCCTTGATGTTCTGAACCGGTAAAATTTTGTCCCTGCCGCCATGAATCCGAAGTTTGCAAGAAACAGGCGCTTTATTATCCCAGCGCAGGATAGCATCCAAGGCCCAGGATAAAAAGTAAGTATCCGTATCTGCCAGTATTGCCTTCAGAAGTTGCTTTTCCAAAGTAGATTTCATGCCAAACAACCAGTATGTAAAGGCATTGGCCTGCTTCAGGAGTTTGGCCGGAATACCATGATGTAATTTCAGTTTGCCTGCCCATCGGTACAACAGCGGGATCTCGCTCTTCATCATGGCAGTGGACACTAAAATTATCCCCTCACAGGTTATTTGCCTGGCAATTTCTGTGGCAATCATCCCACCAAAAGAAACCCCCAATATCAGCGGCCTTTCTGCAGATATTTGCATGCGCAGCCGTCCGGTATAATCCTTCAAAGACTCTTTGGGATGTGGGGGGATCCAGAGGATGTGGCGGGGGATGTAGCCCTTAAAATCCAGGTTTTGAAAAATCCGTTCATCTGCGCCCAGTCCGCTGAGGAGGTAGATTTCTTTGTGCATGGTATCGGATTCCTGCAGTAAACATCAATAGGTTAAGGGTATCTATTTAAGATTGACTACTCTATTACAAGTTGCCATTTCAGGCCAAATCCTTCATAACTATTTCAATTTCAGGCAATAAATCCGGTATATCTTTTGACGCTGTTTCCCAGACGGTGTCCGGATCAACTACGGTCATCTTTTTTCATTCGTAGATCGTGATTAGATCGTTTTCGATATGTTTTTTCAGACGCGGATTCTTAAGACTGTTCTCCGTCACCAAATCAATAGATATTCCCAATTGATCAGATAGTTCCTGTTCCAACTGCACCAGTTTCAAAAGACTTATCCTATCCTTAAATTTGATGAGAATATCCAAGTCGCTTCCCTTCACGTTATCCCCTCTGGAAAAAGAGCCGAATACGCCTATCCTCACCGGACGGTAAGGGAGAAAATACTCCACCACTTTATCTTGAAGGTTTTTATCCATAATTTTCGACGATTGCTCAGCAAAGATACTATATCACCCCACCTCCACAAAATTCCGCGGCGTCTCATACAACCGCACATGCAGCCCGAACTTCTCCGGCAAATGCGCGCGCAGGATGTTCCAGATCACCACCGCGATGTTCTCGGCAGATGGGATCAGGTTTTGAAATTCCGGCAGCTCAATGTTCAAATTTTTGTGGTCGAAACGGTCTTCCACCTGCTCGCGGATGAGCTGGGCCAGCCAAACGAGGTCTACCACCATGCCGGTTTCAGGGTCTATGTCGCCTGATACACGCACCTCAAGTTCGTAGTTATGGCCGTGGTAATGTGGATTGTTGCACAAACCGAAGACTTCACGGTTCTTTTCGTCAGACCAGCTTGGGTTGTGCAGGCGGTGCGCAGCGTTGAAATGGGCGCGTCGGGTTACGGAGATTTGCATGCCCTCTTTAACGCAACACAAAGATATTGGTTGCGATCACATCGGTCAGGCAACGCAGTTCCCCGCAAAAACGTCCCACGCACGACGTTACTTTGTACCTGTTTTGAGTCGTTCCAGCATTCTTTTCCATTCACCGTCTCCCCGATGCCTGCGGGCGTTAGGGCTGCTGCTTGGCGTATTGCTTGCCGTCTCTGCGCAGGCGCAATACTCCAACTTGCGCGAAAAGGTGCTGGATGCGCACATTCCGGTGCAAATACTGGACTCTCTGAGCGTTGCACCGCCGCTGCTTTCTGTTTCGGAGGTGTTTACGGGCAAGCCGCTGCCTTTGTCGCTCTTCCGGCTGGAAAACAACCGCCTGCGCACGGATACGGCCGCCCTGCGCGCACAATGCCCGGATTGTCAAAAAATCCTGCTGCGCTACCGGGTGCTGCCCTTCAACCTCGAAGCGCCAGTGCTGCGCCTCGATACCCTTGCCATCCGCCGGCGTGTGAACGACAATGCCATCGAATTCGACTACGAGCCCTACCAGCCGTCCAAACCGCTCTGGGAACAAAGCGGCCTGACCTCCGCCGGGGCCTACACCCGCGGACTCTCCTTCGGCAACAGCCAGAACCTGGTGTTCAACTCCAACCTCAACCTCCAGCTCAACGGCAAATTAGGCAACGACCTGGAGCTCACCGCAGCACTGTCCGACAATACCATACCGCTGCAACCCGACGGCACTACCCGGCAATTGCAGGAATTCGATCGGATTTTTATACAACTTAAACGCAAAAACGCCACGCTCACTGCCGGCGATTTCGATCTGGTGCGCCCGGAAAACACCTATTTCCCGCACTATTTCAAACGCCTGCAGGGCGCTATGGTAACCGTAGAGCAACTGAAACTAACGGGGGTAAAAGGCAGCGGCAAAATGCGCGCAGCAGCCGCGGTTTCACGCGGAAAATTTGCCCGACAGCTCATTCAGGGGCAGGAAGGAAACCAGGGCCCGTACCGCTTACAGGGAACCGAAGGCGAGCGCTTCATCATCGTACTGGCCGGCACGGAAAAGGTGTTCATTGACGGACAATTGCTGCGCCGCGGACAGGAAGAGGATTATACCATTGATTACAATCTCGGCGAACTGAGCTTCACGCCCCGCAGGCTCATTACCAAAGACATCCGCATCATCGTGGAGTTTGAATACGCCGTGCAAACCTATTTGCGCGCCACTTTAGCCGCGGATGCCGCCTGGACGCTGCCCAAAACCTGGCTTTCGTTCAGTTTGTACTCGGAGCAGGACAGTCGGAACAACGGCGGTGCACAGGAGCTCTCCGCTACCGAGCGCGGCCGACTGGCACAGGTGGGCGATGCCCTGAACAACGCCTTCGCACCGGGCGTGGATACGCTGGAAAATTTTGACCCCACGAGGGTGCTGTACCGCTCGGTAGATTCGGTGGTATGCGGCCAGTTGCGACAAATACTGGTGTACAGCACCAATCCGGACTCGGCCCTGTACTCGGCGCGCTTCACCGAGGTTCCCGCTGGTCAGGGCAACTACGTGGCCGCCCTCACCGCCGCCAACGGCAGGGTATTTCGCTGGTCGCCTCCCGATCCGCTGACCTGCCGGCCCACCGGCAATTTTGAGCCCGTGGTGAAACTCATCGCCCCGGAAACCCGGCAGCTGTACACCTTGGGTGCGGAAATCAATCCGCATAAAAACACCAGAATACAGACCGAACTGGCCCTTAGCAACCGCGATCTCAATCGTTTTTCGCCCCTGGGCAACCAGGACAACCTCGGCGTGGCCGGCAAGCTGGCCTGGCAGCAAACCCTGCCGCTGGGCAGCCGCTGGAAAGGCGCTACTTCCCTGCATTATGAATACACTGCTCAACCCTTCCGGCCGCTCAACCCTTACCGCCCGGCAGAGTTTGTGCGCGACTGGAACATTGGCGCCAATCAGGATACCACGGCCGAGCATTGGGGAAAGGCCGGCATGTCGGTGGAAAGAGCGAAAATCGGACTGGCCCGTTATGAACTGGGCGTATTCCGCCGGGAAGGCGCGTATTTGGGCGCCAGGCAGCTGGGCGACTGGCAGCTCAAACGAGGCGGCTGGGAATTCACCGGGGCCCTCAACCTGCTGTCGTCTGACGGGTTAACGGAAACCACCCGTTTTTCCCGTCCCAAAGCAGATCTGTCGAAAACCCTTTTTCTGAGCGTCGACAGTTTACAGCGGCCCTTGCTGAAGCTGGGCATTTACGCCGAAAGGGAGAAAAACGCCCGAAGAGGCATTGGGCCGGACACCCTCAATGCCCAGAGTTTTTGGTATGATCTGCTCCGATTTTACGTGCAAACGCCGGAGAATCAGGGTCCCTGGCAGTGGAGCGCCTATATTTCCCAGCGCAATGATTTTGCCCCGAACGGGGCTGATTTCCGGCAAAACACCCTTGCCCGCGATCTGAATCTGAAGGGGCTCTGGAACAATGCGGTGGGCGCCTTGAAGCCGCCGGCTACCACCCAACAACTGAACTGGGTATTGACCTACCGCAAACTGCGCATCCTGGCCCCGGAGCTCACCACCGAAACCCCGAAGAACACGTATCTGGGCAGGGTGGATTACAATCTGAGCACCTGGAAAAATGCCCTGGCGCTCACCACTGGCTATGAACTGGGCTCCGGGCAGAGTCCGCGAATTGAATTCACCTACCTGGCCGTCAACCCCGGCGAGGGTCAGTATTCCTGGATCGACCGCAACCGCGACAGTATTTTGCAGGTGGATGAAATGGAGTTGGCGGTGTTTCAGGATCAGGCCAATTACGTGCGGGTGGCTGTGACCACGCCTGATTATGTGCGCACCAACAACGTGGCTTTCAACCAGACCCTGCGCCTCGAACCGCGGCAGCTCTGGCCCTCGGCCAAAAAAGGCTGGAAAAAATGGCTGGGGCGCACCGCCACCCAAAGTACCCTGCAGATCAACCGCCGCACCTTTACCAATGCGGCAGAGGTGCAGGTTTGGAATCCTTTTCAGGGGAAACTGGCGGACACCGCTCTGGTAACGCTGAGTTCCACCCTGCGCAATATCCTGTTTGTAAACCGCGGTCAACCGGCCTGGGATGCCTCTTTTTCGGCGGGCAACAACCAGAGTCAACTGGCCCTGACCACCGGTTTCGAGCAGCGTCGGGCGCAGGATTATCTCCTGCATTTGCGCGGCAGTTTCACGCTCCACTGGAGCCTGGAAGCCGATGTGGAACGTTTTTTCAAAAGCAATGAAAATGAGACATTCACTACCCGCAATTACCAAATAGAAGGCTGGGAGCTTGGGCCCAAACTCAGCTGGCTGCCCGTGCGCGGACTCCGCTGTATTGCCAATTATAAGTGGATGAACAGCAGAAATACCCTTCCTTCAGCAGAAAGCGCCACCCAAACCAGCTGGACGGCAGAGCTAAACTGGAACCCCGCCGCCCAGCCCAATGCCCAGGGTTTCAAGGCTGCCACCTCGCTCCGGCTCAAAGGCACCTATGCCAATATCCGCTACACCGGAACGGCCAATTCCGTGGTAGCATTTGTGATGCTGGAAGGCCTCCAAAACGGAAAAAACTACCTCTGGACCCTCAGCCTCGACCGGCAGCTATCCAAATCCATGCAACTCAGCCTGCAATACGAAGGCCGCAAAACCGGCATCAACCGCGTGGTACATGTGGCGCGAGCGCAGGTTAGGGCGGTGTTTTAGGGGCTGTAGGATGGGGAGGGCTTCCCGAATTTGCTACGTTTAAGAGCAATTTTTGGGGAGCGATTGTTGTATGCCTATTCCCTTGACGTTTTTCCTGAAGGAAAATTTGATTTATTCCGACATTTGCAACAAAGCCCCATACATTACAATTTGGATTAAAGGGCAAATGTCGAGTTGGTTAATCTTTTAATTTTTTAATTAGTTCGTCTAAGTTGATTTTGTGCTTGTTTATGTCGCTTCGAATCTTTTTGCATAGTGCGTCATTAAAAGTAATTCCTTCTGCTTTATTTCTGAAGAATTCACGTCCATTCTCATCTGTATCTAATACTGCATGAGCAAACTGATTTCTTATGTTAATAATCTCAGCCTTAAATTCACTGATGAAGTTCTCAAAGCCGTTTTTATCAATAATGGCTCCAAGAGCACTAGCTCTTTGGCTTGCGGAAAGCATTAAAGGGTCTCCAATTACCTTATCTAATCGACTGTTGCTCTTATATTTTTCGGCTTTCTCATGTTTTTCAGAATAAAATGAAATGATTGAATTAAAAATTAACTCAATTATTTCAGAGTCTCTTGTTTTTCTCAGATATGTATCTAGAATATCAAGGGTAATCTCATCCAAAGTACTAGTTTCATGCATAATCATACCTCTCATAACAACTATATGCTGAAACTTCTTAATTGTTAAATCAATCAGCTTGATGGCTGACTGCATAAGAGCCTCCTGATGTGAAGCAGTCATTCTATTGGTCTCAACAAAAGTAATTCTATCTAACTTGTATGTGTCTCTAACTTCTCCCCGTGCTGAGTAAAATAAAATTTCGGTAAAAATTGATTTATCTCGAATAGCTTGTACTATCATATCACCATCTCTCGTTTGACCTTCTTTCTCTTTAAGATGGTAATCAGTCATTATCAAGTCAAAGGACGAATCTAAATATTTAAAAAATTCATCCTCTGTCGAAACAGTTACTATTTCCGGCTTAAAGCCTTGATCTGAAAGGTGTCTTTCAAGCTCTTTGTGATATTCATCTTCGATGAAGAGCTCTTCTATTTTATCATCTAACCAAAGGATTTTATAAGTTAGTTTCATGGTATTGTTATTTTAAATGTGGTTCCTCTGTTTAATTCCGATTCTACAGAAATCGTACCTTTCATTTTATTCACGATGATATCTTGTACTTGGTATAGTCCAATACCAGATCCATCAGTCGTAGTAAAACCCAAATTGAAAATCTCTCCAATGTTCTCTGGCTTAACCCCTTGGCCATCATCTGTTATTAATATTTGGAGGTTGGAATTAGCCTTCATAAAAGTGAACTTCAGAGATGAAGCCTTAGCCTTCTCAGCATTTGAAATAAAGTTATCTAAAACTGTCGTTATTTCAAGCGGCCTAATTGATGTCACAAATGAACAGCCGTTATCTACAATGCTAATTTTTAATTTTGTATCAATTACTGCACTTTCATGTATATAAACTTCATTTAGATAATCAATCACAAAGTCAACCAAATTAATTTCTATTTCTGATGCTTTTAAGTTAAAGTTGGCCTTAGTGATAAAATTTGCAATAGAATTAATCTTGGAGGCTTCTAAGGAAATCACCTTTATGTACTTCTTTGTTGCTTCATCTAAGGTTTTAGGATCAAGTTTCTTCATCAACAGCTTTAGGTTTCTGTGAATACGGCTCGATGAGTGAAAAACCTGATGTTGCATAGCAATAATACGCTCTTTATCTGTGCCAATTAATGCACCTTGGAAAGCACCTTTCTTAATTTCTTTCTCTAGGGTTTCTGTAAGTGCTTCGTTTTCAATCAGTTTATCTATTGCTTCATTTTCAGCTTCATCCTTCGCTTTCTTAAGTTGTTCAAGTTTTTCACTCGTCTGCCTTACTCTTTTAAGGATTTCCTTTTTATCGAACACCTCACTTTCTAACGCCTCTGATATATGTTGAAGTGACTGTTGAACAGATTTTTCACTCTTTTGCTCAATAATTTGAAGAATATCAGGTGCTAGTTCAACACTCTTAATATTTCTTCCTGAAGAAATTGATTCAATTAATTTAAGAAGGTTTTCATTAACATTTTTTGTTTCAATTTTATGGCCTTCTCCTTTAGTAAATGCTTCATTGAAATTGATATAGTCGTCTTCGGACAAAAAGTTTCCCCAATCTACTATGTCTATTATATACCTTTCAACACGTTTGAGATTTTGATAAAACCATTCTGTAAGTTCAAAGTATTCCTTTGTTTTTAAAAGCCCATCACCACGACTTGTAGTCTCCCGGAGCTCATTATTTGGCTCATTAATTGAAATATATCCAATTATTTCACGAGTACCTAAGTATCTATTTTGACCTTGAGCCTTCCGATTATCGATTTTAAGGGGATCTTCACCTCGCTCTCCATACGGATAAATTCTAACACCATTTTTATAAATAAAAATATGTCCGTAATTAACCGGCTCTACCCCCATTCTCCTCGTGAAGGTTGATTTAGCTGATCGATTTAGGAAGTATATTTCGAGATCTACATCATGAAGATTCGAGAAGGGGTTTTCTTCAATTATTCTATATACGAACTTGCCCCCTTCAATAAGGGCTGTTTCAATCTCTTTGTCATCTTCTCTTGATACTTTTGAAATAATTTTGGTAGTTTTTAAATCAAGCGTTTCAAATATTAAATTTTGAATCTTTCCGTTAACAATTTCGCCATATTCGATTTTTTTGTCGTCTTCCCGCTGCTCATCAGGTACAATGAGCTCGATTTCGAACTGGTCATTTTCTGGTTGAGTATTAGGGTTGATTAGTTTCGCAAGATCACCTTTTAGCTTTAGAAATTTGTCTCGGCTCCATTCACTTTTTAAATTAGTTATTTCCAAGGCGGTTCCGTGTTCTAAGCCGTAATTGCTTTTATCTATTGTATCATGTAGAACACTTATGTTGACAAACTCTTCTTTGATATCTTCTTCAAACTTATCCCATTCAGTAAGCAATGTTTCTACTTTCGCGCTCTCTTCATCTTTAATTGTCTCTAAATAAAGCGTGCCGCCAAGACGATCACAAGAAAACCGACCTATTCCTTTGGCACCTGCATAGGCTCTTTTTACTTTAATTCTATCTCGGTAATTATAGCCATCTTCTTCTGTACCTTCTTTTTTAGCAGAGTAGGCAACAAATAACCACTTGTTGATTAAATCATCGAAGTTCATACCCTTTCCATTGTCCTTAATGACAATTTTTGCATTTGGGGTATTTATCTGGTCGAATAGTATTTCTACTCTTGAAGCATGTGCATCATATGCATTCTTTACCAATTCAAATATAGCAATATAGTCGTCACTAATCAGGTCACTCCCAATTATATTCTTTAATGCTGCACTAATTCTAAATTGAAGAGGTTTTTGCATTCTACTTTATCATTTCATTAAGAATCCAACCTACTTGTTCCCCAAAAAGAGGAGGGATAGCATTCCCTATTTGAGAGTATCTGGGAACTTCTTGTGTTCTCACCTTTCCTCCTGTTGTATACTTACCTTTAAATTCATACCAATCTTTGAATGATTGAATTCTTGCATACTCGCGAACAGTAAAAATTCTAGGTTCACAATAATGAAGGTAGTCGTCAGGAAGGGTCGTTATTGTTGATGCTGGGGTATTTCCGTCAAGCGGGATAAGTGTATGCTTTTTAATGCCATATTGCTTTTTTAATTCCTCGCTAAGTGTCTTATTTTTTTGCGCATTGGCAATAATATGTATAAATCTCTCCTGTGTAGCTTCCAGATGATTAGGGAATCTATGGCTATCAGGTATTGCATTACCATTCTGCTCTCTCATATATTCTTGGTATCTGGATTGAATATTTCCATAAACTCCAGCCTTAAAACCAGTAGTATCTGGCGAATCTACCTGTCCATGAGCATACAAAAGATCAGAAATAGCTTCTTCTAGAGAGGTTGTTATTGATATCCCTCTGGAAACAAGAAAGGCTTCTCTATTCGCCTTAAGTTGCTCAAAAAACAATTGAGGGTTGATTGATTTTGCAAGATCTTTTCTTATTCCAACTAGAATAAATCTAGTCCTCTTTTGAGGAACTCCATATTCGGCAAAATTTATCAACTGCCCAAATGCTTTATACCCCGGGCATTCTTTGACATTTCTTTCTA
>JADZFI010000352.1 GCA_020850025.1 Saprospiraceae bacterium | reverse complement strand
TTTCCAGCGCCAGCAGAAAGTTGAAACTGGTCTTTTGGGAACCTACCTTTTCCCCGTCTGATTTTTCGCCGGTAACGCTGTTAAGAAAGCTATTCCCAAACAAGCCTAAATGACCATCCTATGCAAAGACCGGCTGCTGGATCTTTCCCGGCCGGTAGTAATGGGCATTCTCAACCTTACTCCCGATTCTTTTTTTGACGGGGGGAGGTATCATGACGCCGGTTCCATATTACGACAGACTGAAAAAATGCTCCGGGATGGAGCCACCATCCTTGATCTGGGAGGCGCCTCCTCGCGCTCGGGCGCACAAGAGGTATCTGAGCATGAAGAACTTAGCCGGGTAATGCCGGCATTGGAAGAAATCCTGAGGCATTTCCCTGAAGCCATATTGTCAGTGGATACCTGGAGAGCCGGTGTTGCCAGACAAGCCATTGCAGCCGGTGCACATATCGTGAATGACATTTCCGGTGGGCGGCTCGATAATGAGCTATTTAAAACAGTGGGCGACATTCAGGCGCCATACGTATTAATGCACATGCAAGGTACCCCGCAAACCATGCAGCAGAATCCACAATATGAGGATGTGGTTACCGAGGTGCTGGATTATTTTATTCAACAAACAGCACTGCTGCGGGCCACAGGTGTCAAAGACATTATCCTGGATCCCGGGTTCGGATTTGGCAAAACGGTGGAACACAACTACACGCTGCTTAAAAACCTGAAGGTCTTCGAAACGGTACTGGGATTACCGGTACTGGCAGGCCTGTCCAGAAAATCCATGATCTACAAACCACTGGGTGTCAAGCCCGAACAAGCCCTGAACGGCACCACCGCATTGCACATGGTAGCCTTGCAACAAGGCGCACGTATCCTGCGCGTGCATGATGTGCGGGAGGCCTGGGAAGTGATTCAGTTGTGGCAACAGTTGCAGCACTAAATTTTTGCTGATTCCAGTCACGAAACTGGATAATGTACCCACATGTGGACTTGTCTTTATCTTTGTATTAAAGCAAACCACCTTTTTGACATTCATCAAACAACCACACACATGAAACACTACTACTTGTTCCTCTGTCTTTTTTTTACCATACCCCCTGTTTTTTCACAATTCTCCAGTCCGGACTTAATGTGGGTAAATCCCATCCAATCGGCGTCTGACTCTCCGGGCGACCTTGGAATGCAGGTGATAGATGTTGCCGTGGATATTAATGGCAGCACTTATGTTGCCGGGCTTTGTACTTCACCTTGCGCATTTGCAACGGGGGTTGCCATTTTTCCGGAAGCCGGCGGACAATCATTTTTTATTGCCAAATACCGTAGCGACGGACTTTTTGAATGGGTAAAAGACCTGGGCACTCTTGGAGAGCATCCAGCTCACATTGTAGCACCGTCTTTGGATGGTGTTTATCTGGCGACTTCTTTTTCAGTGAACAGCGTTGATTTGGGCAATGGGATCAGTATTTCAAAGTCCTGCAATAACGTATCCTGCAATAACGCCCTGCTGGCGAAATTTGGTCCGTCAGGCGAAACTTTGTGGGCTAAGACCTACAAGGGCAGCCCAGGTAGCAATTTTCAGGTTTCCGGTGTGGAGCCGGCTGGCAATAACCAGATCATTGCGCTGGTTAGTTATGATTCAGAAGTACTTGATCTTGGGCCTGGTTTCGTTTTCAACAATCCGGTTCCATCGGGTTTCTTTTTATCCGTTTTTCATGCAAATAACGGAGCAACCACAGATGTCAGGTTCCCTGCAACCTTCTCCAGCACTCCGTTTACCCAAACTCTCGCCTTT
The DNA here is from genome assembly GCA_020850025.1 of Saprospiraceae bacterium. GTDB lineage: Bacteria > Bacteroidota > Bacteroidia > Chitinophagales > Saprospiraceae > M3007. Next base: position 4,104 of record JADZFI010000352.1, on the reverse strand, counting down.
AACCAGACCGGCCAGGGGGTAATGACAGGGATATTTTTTGATCAAATTTCCTTCGAAAACGGCCCCACCTTAACCTCTTCCGGTGAATTTGGCGCCCATTTCGTAGCCGGCCTGGATGGTTCAGGAAATGTGCAATGGGCTCGAAAAATAAGCTCAAGTGATTATGTAGATATACTTGCGTCAGATGTGGATAATGAAGGTGCTGCGTACCTGGCCATAGATGCCAGTACAGACCTTATGCTGGATGATGGCAATATTTTAAGCATCAATTCCACCTATGCCGGGGCTGTCCTGAAACTTCAGGGGACCAGTTTTGCCATTCCGGTATATATTCCATACGACTCTGACGATTATGCTGTAATGGACGTTGCCGTTCACCCATGGGGACAAATTTTCACGGTCGGATACATAAGTGAGCCCATCAGCTACGGCGGCAACCTTGTAACACCAGACGGTTGTGTAGATGCCTTTATGACTGTCACCAACCAGGACGCACTTCCAGTAAGCGCCAGGAGCATCGGAGGCAATGGATGCGAAGCTATTTCAAATGATTATTACGGCTCCTGCCTTGGCTTTGACAGCGGTGGATTTTTGTACGGCGCCGGTGGATTTCTTTTTAATTTCAATGAAGATGGGTTTAACTTTAACGGCCGTGGCGGGTTCGTCGCTAAATTTAAGACCGGAGTGGTGGATACAGACGAGCCAGCGTTTACAGCACTGGACATTTTCCCCAACCCAAATGCCGGCGCATTCACGATTCGTTTGCCGGAAGCACCGGGCAATCTGTCGCAAATGATCATTACCAACACGCAGGGGCAAGAGGTTTATCGCCATCAAGTGACACAGCAAGACATTCAAGTGAACCAATCCTTTCCATCCGGCCTATACCTGGTACGAGTTCAGGACGGGAAACGGTTGTACCAAGGAAAAATAAGGATGGAATAAAAGCAATGGTTTCTTACTTAACCACCAACTTCGCCTTGATGCCCAAAACGGGTGCATACATCCAGTAAATTCCCGGAGGCAGGTTCGGCAAATTCAGCTGTGCCTGACTCCGGGATTTATTCAAAGATATCTGACAGACCACTCTACCGTATTGATCCTGAAAATACAAGATCAAATCTTTAGATATGGGTCCATCAAAGCTTATGGTAATTAATTCGCCTGCCGCCGCAGGATTAGGATAAACCAGAATTGAAGCAGCCTTTTCGTCGGGCAATGATCTATAGGGCGACACCAGGAATTCATAAGCGCCAACATCGGGGGCGCTGCCAGTGTGCCATCGGGCAGTGCGCGACATGGGATGTAAATAGCTGTAAACAGCAGCCAGAGAAACCCCTTGATAATCGCCAGGTTGTGTTCCGGCATTCACGCAAGGTGAATTGGCAGTCAGAGAATAATCATACATGGTCGGGTCGTTCAGTTGCCCTGCCTGAATGGACGTTATCCGGAGATTATGGGTAGTATCAACAGCCGTTGCCGCACCCTGCAACAAGGTTCCGCCTCCCAGGAACAGGTTATTGACCATCTTAACCAGATCAATACCGTTTGAGTGCTGCACAAAACGACCATTGGGGCGGTTGTTCAGGATCGTATTATGGGCAAGAATGATCTCCTGTTCCGGATGATTCTGATTTTCTGCAGCAAAAGAAATAATACCGGAGTTCTGCGAATTGAGGCCTTGTTCTATAATGTTCCCGATCAAATAGGCCCTGCCGCCATTGGGTAGATCCACCTCATAGCTGCCATCGCCATTTTCTCCTGTAAAACGATTGTAATACAGGTAGTTAAAACGTGCGCGGCTCTTTACCAGATGCCCTACATGGGAATCGTGTGAATAGCAGTACCGCATGGTCAAACTGTTCACCGAGCCAACATAAACATTATGGGAGTAGCCGTCGCCAAATCCGTTGAAGGCAAACTCGCAGGATTCGAATACATAATCGCTTACCCCATCGTTGGAGGTTAAAATGCCCATTTCATTGTGATGGAAATAGCAGTTGCGCAGCGTCAGGTGCTGTCCTTCCTGCCGGATGCCGGCGCCGTTGTGATCCGGCACTTTACAACCGGAAAACTCGATTCCCTCTACAGTGCAGTTGGCGCCTTTGATGACCCAAATGGCTTTGCCTTCGGCATAATTGCCGTTGGCTTCCAGATGGGCGTAACCCGGGCCCAGACAGCGTATGACCAGGTTGGAAGCGAACCATTTGGTGACATCGCCGGTGTACAAACCGGGATCAATGTTCACCGTGTCGCCATTGGCCACAAGGCCGGATACGGCGGAAGGCGCCGTGTATTGGCGTGTTGGACCAACCAGCCAGGTGGTGGCGCCAAGCGTTCCGTTCAGGAAAAGAAGTGCGGCTAATACCCAATGTTTCATGACACAAATATAGGATGTGGAAAATGAAGTTCCCGGAGTGCCGTTACGCTTGCTACATTTGCTGCCTGAAAATGATAACACCATGAATAAAACCTTGATATTTGTCCTGCTGACATATGGCATTTTTTTCGGAAATATTTCCGCGCAAAATCCCAATAAGCCTACGGATATCCTAATCGAATCCGTTAATGGCACCGCCATTTATGCCGGGTTTGACAACGTGGTTAAAATCATTTGTCCCGGACTCAACCTTTCAGATTATGTGGTTACAACCGACAAGGGTGTTATCATTCGAACCAGTAAAGAACTGTATAAATTAAAACCTCCCACCACCGGACTGGTCACTGTTCAGGTACTCGTGAAGGGCAAGGTTCAACAAAAAAAGATATTTCAGGCAATACCCATTCCAAATCCTCAGCCTCTGCTCGGCTCATTCAGAACTGCCTCCGATACGGTGAAGTTGGGTAAATTCAAAGACCAAACAGGTATTCGACTGGCCTTTGAAAACGCTGAACTTAACGGCAAATGCGATCTCATTTCATTTAGCATTACTAAAATTGGAATTCAGCAATCAACAGGAACGCTATTGTCCCAAACAGCAAGGAACAAAGGTTCCAAATTTGACGGTGATGCCTCCCGCCTCATGGCAAGTGCCGGTCCGGGTGACATTTACATCTTTAATGATATAACCATCAAATGCCCGGGGGATATCGAAAAGCGAGTTCTTTCTCCACTGGTTTATTTTATAGAAAACAACATAGATTAGTTCCTTTTCAACTCTTTTGGGTATTTCAACTACATGGCAAGAACAAAAAAGGACGGAACACCAGGCTCAGGTGGAGGTACAGCAACCCCGCTGATGCAACAGTATATCCAGGTTAAAACCAAGTACCCGGATGCTGTATTGCTGTTCCGTGTAGGCGACTTCTATGAAACCTTTGGCGAGGACGCTGTAAAGGCCAGCAAGGCGCTGGGCATTACGCTCACGAGCCGGAACAATGGCGGCTCAGACATAGAGCTGGCAGGATTCCCCTACCACTCCCTCGATCTGTATCTGCCGCGCCTGGTGCGGGCCGGATTCCGGGTAGCCATTTGCGAGCAAATGGAAAAACCGGTTCCAGGGAAAGTAGTGCGCCGCTCCGTAACAGAAGTGGTCACCCCCGGTGTCACCACCGATGATGCCCTGCTTGATCACAATGCCAATAACTTTCTGGCAACCATGGCCTACGGTCAGAAAGAACAGTTCGGTCTGGCCTTTCTGGATATTTCCACCGGTGAGTTTTTCGTGAGTGAAGGCGATGCAGCGTCGGCCGATAAGCTGTTGCAAAGCTTCAAACCGGCCGAGGTAGTGCTGCCTAAAAGCAGATCCAAAGAATTTGCCGCGCAGTATGGCGACAAGTTTTACACCAATACCCTGGAAGACTGGATTTTCACCCGGGATTTTGGCCGGGAGAAGCTGCTGACCCATTTTCAAACGGCCAGTTTGAAAGGATTTGGCGTAGAGGATCTGGATCTGGCCCAAACGGCTGCAGGAGCTGCTCTTCACTACCTGGCAGCCATGGAGAACAACCGGCTGTCGCATATACTCTCGCTCAGCCGCCTGCAAACTGAAAAATTCGTCTGGCTGGATCGCTTCACCATCCGAAACCTGGAACTGGTGAGCAGCAACCACGAAAACGGTATCTCTCTGTTGCAGGTACTGGATAAAACCATTTCACCCATGG
>JADZFI010000351.1 GCA_020850025.1 Saprospiraceae bacterium | reverse complement strand
TTGTAAAAGAGTTCGTAATGCGTAAATATTCGATCCTGATTCACATCGGCCGAAGATTCCCGCTGGCAGGAAGAGGCCGTTGTAATAAGAACCAATGCAAGGAGAAAATGGGTGTAGCGCATGATGTTTAGGTGAATTTGTTTAGGGAAAAACGGCTTAAATGTAACCATGTTACACCGTCGGATGAAAAGGAAACGTTAATTGCTGAAAGCTTTTATTCCTGTCTGTTTGTCTTTTCAGAACGACCATTGTATCGTTGCCATCCAATGGCGTCCTGCCTGAGGGAAAAATCCGGCCAAATGGTAGGTATTATCCTGCTCCAGTCTTGCATACGGATCATCCGGCCGGGGGTCGTACCCGACGGAGGTAAATCGATAGGCCCAACCGTTCGACTCAAATCTCTCATCAAAAAAGTTATTGACGGAGAAGATCAGGTTAATCTGTTTACCAATCCAACGATCTAGTGCCAGGTTCAGGCGCAAATCGCAAACCAGATATTGCGGTAAAGAAGTGGAAAGATTTGACGTATTGTCCAGGAATTGCCGTGAAACATATTTAGCCACCATACTGCTTGAAAACAGACCGCCCTTTCCGGTTCCATTATGCTTTTCCCACCAGATCCAGCCTGCCTCCGCTCTGGCCACCACTGAAGGAGAAAAGGCAAGATCAGTGTTCCTGTGTATCCTTTCGGCCTGGCTTCCATCATCCCAGTTGTCTACATATTCCCGGAACTCTTTGATTTTATTTTGACTAAATGAGGCACTGCCTGCCCAGGTTAAACGCTTGCCCCATTTCCCGCCTGCTTCGAGTTCCAGACCTGCTCGACAGCTCACCGGCACATTGGTTCGGATATAGGCGCCAACATCGTTGATCCTGCCATCCAGTGCCAATTGGTTGCGATAATACATACCAAATATATTGGCAGAAAAATGCGTCGTTTCTTTTCGTTGGCGAACTCCGGTTTCAAGGTTCAATAATTGCTCAGGTTTGGGCCTGCTGGCTGGCGTGCTTTGGGTAAAATCATCCCGATTAGGTTCTCTGTGCGCTACCCCGAGAAAAAAGTAGCTCTGCCATAAAGGGGAAAAAGAGTAATTAGCGCCCACTTTTGGATTAAAAAACAACAAATTGGACGTCTGAGAAACATTTCTCAACTCATTATCAAATCCCAGAAACTTATATTGTACTCCTCTTACCTGAAGGTCCAGAAAAAGATTTAGCGGCTCTGATGGGGCCGTTTCCAGTTTGACGAACAGGTTGGCGTCTCTCTTGTCAGCACGGTTGTCGTAATAGCGGTAGTCATTTTGCACGCCAGTAAATTGTTCTGACCATACCAGCTCACCAAAATGATCGCCCAAGTATTGATTCCATCCCCCTCCAATCAGCACACTGGTTTTATTGTTGAACACCTCTGTGCTGCGCAGTGCGAACGTACCACCCAAAAAATGATTGTCCAGCCAGCGCCTTCTGATCAGATCCGAAGACATTTGGGCGGAATCTCCCATCAAGCCGTAGTCCGACAACTGTTGATCAGCTTTGTATTGTTCAAAGAAGCCGAAACCACGGGTGTAATGACCATTCAGCTGAAGTTGCCATTGCCCTGGAAGTCGGTATTTATAATGAAGCAGAAAATGGCGCTGTGTATAGTCATCTACCTCATCAGGATGCGGGGCGCCCATACGTTCCGTTCCTGACGCATTATAAGTGCGCAGTGAAGACAGTTCCAGATACTGAGCAGGAAGTCCGTTCCAGGCTTGATAGGTCCTTTCGTGGCCGGAAAGCAGGTGAATTTGCAGGGATTGGTTTTCATCCAGGTAGGCGCCGGTTAAATGGATACCGTTCAGATCTGATGTTGCCCTGTCCACAAACCCATCTGAATGGATATTGGAAACCCTTGCAGAAAAGGCTATTCCGTTGTCCATGAGCCCGGTACCGAGCTGCAGGCTGTGTTTCCTGGTACCAAAAGAGCCGAGCGTATTTTGTACCCGGGCGTAACGGTTACGCTCCACCTGCGATAAATCCAGATTGATGGTAGCGCCAAAGGCGCCGGCTCCGTTGGTACTGGTACCTACACCGCGTTGGACCTGAATTTCGGAAACACTTCCGGCCAGATCGGGCATATTGACCCAGAAGACACCCTGACTTTCGGCATCATTAACCGGAATTCCATTCAGTGTAATGTTCACACGGGTAGGATCACTACCTCGTATGCGCAATCCGGTGTATCCGGTTCCTGCACCGGCATCAGAGGTTTCTACCAGAGAGGGCACTGAAGAGAGCAAAAAAGGAATGTCCTGCGCGTGATACTGGCCCCGGATCTGTTTCGCGGAAAAATTGGTGTGTGGCACCGGACTTTTATCTCCGGCTCGGGTAGCCTGAACGACCAATTCCGTCAATTGTTTGCCGGTCAGCAAGGAGTCTGGATCGTTGTTTTGGGCATTCAGATGATTAAACCAACAGGAAAAAAGAGCAGCAACCAAGCTGGTGCGAATGACAAAAGTCATTGTAAAGAATTGATTTAGTGAAACATCCGCCTGCGGAAGGGGCTTCCGCAAGCGTAGTGATGCCACTACCCCGTCTCAGTTCCTTCCCCAACATTACTTGGGCAAGTTCGATGGGTGTAATCTCAGTCCGCCAGCAACAGCGAACACCCCAATGAGTGCGACAAAGATCGGATATTTTCGCGCTATCAATACCTTATATTCCAAAAATAAGGCTCTTCTTCTTTTACACTCTCTTGAATGCGCTTGTGCAAGGCCTTTTGATATTCCGCTTCTGTGCTCTTTTTCCCCTTTGCTTTTTTTTGGGCATTGAGCTCTGTGGTGAGTTTTTTTGATTCAATTCTGTTGGCGGAAACAACCATTGCCC
>JADZFI010000350.1 GCA_020850025.1 Saprospiraceae bacterium | reverse complement strand
GTTCGGACTCAAGCGCTGAAGTGCTTCAATGGCATCGCGGTCGTACTTCAGTTCGTAGCTCAGTTTCGCATAATTGATCAGGGCATCTTCTTTAACCGCCTTGTCGTAATTCATGCTGGCAGCTTGACCAAACGCATTGCGGGCATTGAATTTATTGTTCTTTTCTTTTACCCGGAGGTAGCAATCGCCCAGGTGGTAGAGTCCGTTCTGTCCGAGTAGACTGTCCTGTTTGGAAAGCTCTTCAAAGTTCTGGATGGCCTGTTTGTATTGGCCGGTTTGATATTGTGCATAACCGAGCTGGTAGTAATCTGCCGGACGCAGTGCTACGCCGTTTTTAGCGGCAAATTCCAGGAAGGGCAGAGCGGTTTTGTAATCCCCTTTTTCATAATGGGCTTGTCCCACCAACTGGTTGATTTCCGGACGGTTCTTGACATTGGAATCTTTCGCTTTGGGGGTGCCGTAGGAAATGACCTTGTCGTAAGTCTTTTGAGCAGCATAGATCTGCGTCAGGTAGTAAGGAACCACCGATTTGTATTTGTCTGACTGCTCGGCTCGGGTAAAGGATTTGGCAGCATCTTCGTATTTGCCCTCAAAAAAAGAACAGCAGCCGTAGTAATAGTTGGCCTGCTCGTAGAACTGGCTCCTCGGATTATCTTTCAGGGGCATAAATGCCGTTTTGGCCAGCCCGAATTTCTTGGTTACAAAATAGGAGTAACCCGTTTTGAACCGAATCTCCTCACGAGTGGCGCCTGAGCCTTCAGGCGCGAGATCGTAGTAAGTGAGGGCTTTATCGTATTCTTTTCGGTTAAAGTAGTAATCGCCAATTTCCAAGGCTGCCTGGCTGGCAACGGGGGATGGAGAGTTCTCCCTCAGGAAATCAAGGACTAATTTTTCTGCTTCGGGCTGACCCAAACGCACAGCGCACTTGGCATGATAAAGCTCCGCATCGATTTTGATGGCCTTCCAGTCCGGTTCGTTCACCGGGCGAAGCAGATCCATGGCATTGCGGAATTCTTTTTGGGCAACACCATAAAGGCTTTGGTTAAAAAAATCAACCCCGCGCTTGTACGCCAGGTTGGCTTCGTTAAAAACCGCTGTTTCCTGCGCCGAAAGCGCAACAACAGAGAGCAGAAGGAGGAGAGCAGAAATGCTTTTCCGTAGGAACATGATGGATAGGTGTGGTTTTGGATTTGTTTTTAGCTGAAATCGGTTGTTTGCCGGGTTTTGGCATTTCATCGGAAGTTTTTTGAAGGCAGTTGTAGCAAGATAGGTGTTTTCACCAAACGCAAGGTTCGAAAAATGCGAGTCCGCTGGCGGATTTTTTTTGGAAATTTTAACAACGGCGGGTGCGTGAACAGTAGTCACAGTTATAAAACGTTGAAATTCACGGCGAAAATATGGATTGGCCTGTAAAACCGTAAAAAAAGCTTCCATAGAGATGAAATCAAGCCTTGTTTTCGTTTCGCTGAACCAGACAGTTTGTTGGCTGTTTACAGCGCTTCATTATCTTTGCCAAATCAGTGCAATTCAATCCAGCTCATTATGAAAATCGAACAAATCTACACCGGTTGTCTCGCTCAGGGCGCTTACTATATTGTTTCTGAAGGAGAGGCAGTTGTTATTGATCCGCTTCGCGAAACAGCCCCATATCTGCAAAAAGCGGAAAAAGACGGCGCTGTCATCAAATACGTGCTGGAAACACATTTTCACGCAGATTTTGTGAGCGGCCACCTCGATCTTTCCCATAAAACCGGCGCTCCCATTGTCTACGGACCTAACGCCAATCCTGATTTTTCGGCACATATTGCGCAGGACGGCGAGGTGCTGATGGTTGGGAAATTGAGCATTAAGGTGCTGCATACCCCCGGACATACCATGGAAAGCACCTGCTATCTGCTTCGCGATGAACAGGGCAAGGATGTGGCGTTATTCAGTGGCGACACCCTTTTTATCGGCGACGTTGGCAGACCCGACCTCGCACAAAAAGCGGCGCACATGACGCAGGAGGAGCTAGCCGCCACGCTGTTCGATTCCCTCAGAAATAAAATCATGCCTCTTTCCGACGACATCATTGTTTATCCTGCACATGGCGCCGGTTCTGCTTGTGGTAAGAACATGAGCAAAGAAACTTCCGATACCCTGGGGCATCAAAAGCAGGTGAACTACGCACTGCGCGCGGACATGACAAAGGAGGAGTTCGTTAAGGAGGTGACGGATGGACTGCTACCGCCTCCTGCATACTTCCCCATGAACGTTGCCCTCAATAAAAAGGGTTATGACGCTTTCGAAGCCGTGATGGAAAGGGGTAACCGGCCGCTGTCCCCCCGCGCTTTTGAAGCTGCGGCCAACGAAACCAATGCTTTGCTGCTCGATACCCGAGCGCCTCAGACCTTTGCCAAAGGCTTTGTGCCTAACAGCATCAATATCGGCCTCGATGGCAGCTTTGCCCCATGGGTTGGCGCTATGATTCCGGATGTCAAACAGCCGCTTTTGCTGATTACCGACCCCGGCCGGGAAGCTGAAACCATCATGCGTCTTGCACGGGTTGGGTACGACCACTGCCTGGGCTACCTGGAAGGTGGTATAGACGCATGGAAGGCAGAGGGACGAGAACTAGATCATATTATCTCCATCCCGGTGGAAGAACTCGCCAAAAGAATGGCAGATGGCACGGCTTACCATATTCTCGATGTGCGCAAACCCGGCGAGTACGAGGCCGAGCATTTGCCCGAGGCAGAGACAGCGCCACTGGATTTTCTGAACGACAGTATGTTGCTCATTGACCGCAACAATACCTACCATGTACATTGTGCAGGAGGATACCGGTCCATGATCTTCATTTCGGCGCTGCGTGCCCGTGGCTACGATAACCTCATTGATGTGGCAGGTGGATTCTCTGCCATAAAGAACAGCGGTTTGTTCCAAACCACTGATTTTGTTTGTGCGTCGAAGAAACAGGGTTGATTTGGAGGCTGTTTCTTCCCGCCCGGAAGCATGATTGCCCGGCTGGGTACGCTTTTGTTGTCTGACGGTAGTTCAAGGCTGTTTATTTGTGCTGTTGATTGTCAATAGTTCACCAAAACAGCTTACTCATGTTTTCTGTAAGAATTTCCCTCCCGCTCTTCCTTTTGTTGTTCACGGGTTTAATAGCCTGCGACGACAATTCTTCTTCTTCCAACAATGGTTCCGGCCCTACACCTGCCGCAGGGGTATGGAAAGTGTCTTATTTCTTTGATAAACAGGACGAAACAAGCTACTACTCAGGATTTACCTTTGAGTTTGGGGCCAATGGCAGCTTAAGCGCTACCAACGGCAGTCAAACCTGGTCGGGTACCTGGGCCACAGGCTTCGACGACAGTTCCAACAAGTTTTTGATCGACTTCAGCGGCGCGGTTCCCAGCGCACTGGGGGAATTGGAAGAAGACTGGCGAATCATCAAAATGGAATCGAATCAAATGCATTTTGAACACACCAGTGGCGGTAATGGAGATACCGATGTGCTAAAATTCAGCAAATAATCAGGCAGTTCCGGATTTTTTGCGTTCGTTTTTGCACTTGTCGCTGCAGTAACGCACCTCCTCCCAAACTTTCTCCCATTTTTTTCTCCAGCTAAACGGCCTTCCACAAACAGCACATGTCTTTTGTGGAAGGTCTGCTTTTTTTACGGTTTTATTCCCCGTCTTCATAAGGGTCAGAAACAGTTTGAAAATTGGAGATGGCCTTTTCTTTCCTGCTTTTTCTAAAGGTATGTTTTTGCAAAATGCGTTCACTTTCTTTCAATACCTCCGGATGATCCCTCAGCGTCCAAAGGGTAGTGGAGGCTGAGCGTAGGGCAGTTGCCAGATCAACAATTGGTTCAGGATAGGCAGCACTTTCGTTAAATGCATAAAATTGCTTTTCCAGGGCCGTCATTTTCCAGGGCTCGTGAACGAATGGCGTGGGCAAATGAGCCAGTTCAGGCACCCATTTTCGGATAAAGGTGGCATCCGGGTCGTATTCCAGGCTGTTTTTAACCGGATTGTACATTCGGATGGTATTGATTCCGGTCACACCTGCCTGCATTTGGAGCTGCGGGAAATGAATGCCCGGATCATAATCCAGAAATTGCCGGGCCAGAAAACCCGCTCCGGATTGCCAGGGTTGCCAGAGCGCATGGCTGAGAAAAGAAACCAGCATAGCCCGCATCCGAAAATTCAAATATCCGGTTTCGCGTAAACAACGGATAGAGGCATCCACCAGGGGAAATCCGGTGCGACCCTCTTCCCATGCCTTTATTCGTTCCGGAATCACAGGCTGTTCAAGGCGGTTGAAGCCGCGATTAATGTGTTCGAATTCCATCCGGCATTCGCTTTCAAATTTCTGCACAAAATGGCAATGCCAGTGCATACGCGAAACGAATGCCTGCAGGGGTTTTACCTGAATTTGCTGCTTCTTTTTGGTTTTCTCCACTGCCTGAATGACCTGCCTGACGCTGAGATTGCCCCAGGCCAGATAGGGAGAGAGCCGGCTGCACGACTCACGGCTTTTTTCCGGCTGGGAAATTTGTCGGGCGTATTGCCGGTAACGCCGTTGAAGAAAATCCGACAAGGTGGAGATGGCCGCAGATTCTCCGCCGGGCTGGAAATGGAGGTGCGGCTGGCTGATGTTGGACTGAAACTCCGCGGGCAGCTGAAAACCTGAGGGCGCCTGCCATTGGACAGCCTGGATATTGCGGACGTCCGGATAAACGATCGGGGCGTACATGACCTGGTTCCAGGCCTGGTCCCAACCTGTGCGATGTCTAAGGCCGCGTTGTACAGCATTGCAGGGGTGTTCCTCCCAGGAGATCCCGTTTACCCTGCAAAAATCACGCACCCGCAAATCGCGATCGAAGGTGATCCTGGCGCCAATTTCCTGATGGCTGTACAACGTCCTGATCTGGTAGGTATCCTTGAGTTTCTTCAGTATGTCAGTCAATTCGCCGTATAAAACCTTCAAGCCCAGCTGTGGATAGCGCTGTTGAAGATCTGCGATGGATTGCCATACAAAACGGGCGTGCCGGATGTCGGCATCATAGGCCGACCAAACGTCCGGTTCATAGACATACAAGCAAAGCAGTGGCAATCCGCTTGCAATGGCACTATGCAAGGGTGCGTGATCGTACACACGCAAATCCCGTTTATACCAAAGCACATTGATTTCCATAGCTTTTATCGGACACTGATAACCTCCAGAGCCTGATCAGGTTTGGCGTAACTCAATCTTGCCAGGCGTTGCGTTTGGTGGTAGCTGTCGAGACCACTGCAAGTGAGGGTGCCCGCTTTTTCCAAGTCCAAAAATCCGTCAGGCTGCAGGATGTCCTTTGGAATCCAGACATCATGAATTTGGCCAATGACCAGGATAGTATTATTGATGGCAAGCGGTATTTTCTCTTTCAGCAGCACACTGAATTGGACCATGCTTTCCTTGACAAAAGGGGCGGGAAAGCCGTTTTTGTACGCCGGAGTAAGGCCGGTAGCGTCGAATTCGGAGATATGAGCCGGATACCTTGCCGAGGTCTGGTGTGCTTTTTCGTATATGGAAGGGTTCAGGTGATTGATGGTATAGCACCCGGTGGTTTCCAGATTAGACAGCGTGTGGCGTTCTACGGAGTCTGGCCGAAAAATCAGGCCGCAAAGCGGTGGATTGGCGCCAATGTGAACCAGAGAGTTGAAAATTGCGAGGTTGGTAGCGCCGGCTTCGTTGGCGGTACC
>JADZFI010000349.1 GCA_020850025.1 Saprospiraceae bacterium | reverse complement strand
TTTTGACGGGTTTGAACCCTGTGATCCCAGTAATTTTACGGTGATTGTATCAGCTGAAGAGACCAGCTCAACCTGTGAAGAATTGGAGGTGCGAGTTCAGCTCAACTGGTCTTCCTACACTTCAGCACTGGACTTTGACCAAATCCGGATTGCAGTTGAGTTTGATCTGCCCTCGGGAGTTACCATAGATCAAATCGGAACGAATACTTTCGGTTGCCCTGCAAATCCTACCTGCAATCCTGGCGGCGGATTCACCAACTGCTTCAAAATTGATGGTAATCTGGTTACTTTTTGCTTTTTCCCCAATACCCCGGAAGAGGTGGATTTAGGCGACTATTTTACCGTACTATTTAATGTGCCATCTAACTGTATTAATGGGGTCACAGTTCGAGAGTCAATGATTGATGTAGCAACAAACCCTCCCGGGGGATCCGAGTGTGTTACGAATGTATCCGTTGAAACCACGGACTTTCCGCTCTGTACCCCTCAATTCAGTGGATGGGTCAAAAACACCGACGGGTTACACGTAGACGATGTTGATATAAAGGTCTCCCGGGTTGCACCGGATACCAACTGCCAGAATGTGTGGATATGGCCTGACAACAACGATTGGTCGCATTGCCCCTGCGATATCTCCCAATACCGTGTATTACCGAAAGTAAGGGATAATACGGCTTGGCGAAATGGGGTGACAACGTATGATATTGTTTACATATACAGGCATCTCAATGCTTTGGATGAATTCACTACCATCTATCAATATGCCGCTGCTGATGCTAATGGGGATGGCTATATTGATCAAGGTTCGAGCACCCCACCTGATATATTCAGTCTTAGGCAACTAATCCTAGGGATCACCGATACGTTAACCAATCAAAAATCTTGGCGCTTTTTTGATGAAAACTCTTCGGGTTCATTACCTTCTCCAACAAAATTTGATGTAATTACCCTCCCCAACGAATATTGGCAAGGCAATCCCTCCAACACTTCCTTGAATTTCATCGCAGTGAAAATCGGGGATGTGAATACTAGCCATGATAACGATTTGGAAATGCGTCCGGCAGGCATGTTACCGCTGCGAACGGAATTAACGTCGAGGCCTGCTGCAGGGGAGTACCTCAGCATTCCTGTGCGGTATGAAGGATCGGTGCCGCTTACTGCTTTGCAGATGGGGCTTCGGTTTGATGCAGATGCCTGGGAATACGCAGGCATCTCTAAAGGAGAGGCTTCGTTGGTATCTGAAGAGTCCTTCAATTTGAGGGAAGTGGGCCAGGGTGAAATGAAGTTTATCTGGTACGGTGTCTTGCCGGATGATTTTGTTCGGCCCGGCCAAACCTTGTTTTACCTGACCTTGCGCGCAAAAAAAGTTATAAAGAACTCCTCAGGTCCGATTTTAGTAGACGACTCCTTGCTGCGCAGTGTAGCCTACACGCCTGAAGGAATTATGTATAATGTGGGAATGGATGCCACGGCAGCGTTTCGGGATTCCGAACCTCATGCGGTGCAGCCTGATCTTGAGGTTCAATGCAATCCGAACCCGACATCAGGATCTGTAACGCTTAACATCCATACCCGGCAGGACGCCCGTTCTGCCATGGTGTGGGCCTACACTGCTTTCGGGAACCGCCTGCTGCGGCGCGAAATACCGCTCACCGGTCAATCCACCACTTTTCAGTTCCCGGATTCCGACCAATGGCCGGCAGGGGTGTATATCTGGAAAGTCAAGGTAGGTGATGAAAAGATCGAATGCCGTTTGATTAAGCAGTAGTGTGACAGCTAATTGTCGGGGTGACTCCAGTCACCCCGACAATACTGCTGTTCCTAGTCATTACTCCAACCATTCCATTACCCATCCACTCATGAAATCCAATTTAACTTTCATACATACCCGCCTTTCCATTTTAAAGAATCGAATTCAGACGCAGATCTGGCACAAATCAGGCATCCTTCTGATATTGTGCTATCTTGTATTTGATGTTCAGGCGCAAACACGCTATTATGTGGACCATTCAGCTGTCGGCGCAAACGATGGCACTTCGTGGGCCAATGCGTTTACCGATCTGCAGGCAGCGCTTGCGGTAGCCCAATCCGGAGATTCGGTATGGATTGCGCAAGGTGTTTATTATGCTACCAACAGTACCGACCGAATGGTGTCTTTTGAACCACGGAGCGGTGTGCGGATTTTCGGCGGCTTTGCGGGTACGGAAACCCAGCTTTCTGAACGTGACTGGGAAACGCACCGTACCATTTTGAGTGGCGATATTGGTGTTCCGGGCGATAGTACAGATAATACGAACAACATCGTGTTTTTTGGCGCGGTGGAAGAAGGAACCATATTAGACGGCATAACCTTTTTGCAGGGCTTTTCCGAAACGCCTGGTTTTGTGTATGATATTTTTCAGCGAGAAGGCTGTGGTGGGGCCATATATGTCAATGCGGGTGATGAAGAAGCATACCTGCTGATCCGGAACTGCCGTTTTGAGCGCAATTACGCCCGCTTGAAAGGTGGAGCGGTGTTTGTACGGGCCTCTGAGGATGGTTCTATGGCGCCACAATTCCTCAACTGCACATTTACCTATAACAGCGGCAATGACGGTGTGGCAGTGTATTGCGATGGTTATGCAGATAAGGAGCGGATACCTGATTTTGGCGATTGTATATTTTCTGGGAATAGAATGCTTCAGAATGCACCATCAGCTATAATACGTTATATTAATACGTCACAAAATGATACACTGCATTTTGAAAATTGTACTTTTAAAAAACATTCAGGTGGTTTCGGTGGCTGGCGTAGCATTTGGACGAGATCGGGTAATCATTTTAGAATAAATAACTCGGTATTCATTGAAAATAATCAACGAATTCATTTTTCAGATTTTGGAAATATAGCTATATTTCCAAAATCTATACATTTTACCAATTCTTTACTTTGTAGAAACAGTGTTGGTCTTGGAATTAATGCGATTAATGACGCTAAGGTTATTAATTGCAAAATTAAAAATAGCCGTGGAGGCATATCGGCTTCTGCAATTAATACAACCATTTCCAATTGTATTATTGATTCATGTATGCATGGAGTGACCCTCTTGAGTTTAAGCAGTGAATGCGAAAACTGCATAGTATCTGATCTCACAATAAGTAACAACGTTGCAATAGATAGTGGAGGCGTACTTTTATGGGCTATAAAGAATGATGAGTTTGTTACCTACCAAAATATCAATATGATTAACAATGACAGGCTCGGCTTGTTTGGCGCCAATGTTTACGGGGACTCCATTACCTTCAGAAACTTTAATTTTATTGGAAACAGATTCTATTTGTACAGCACTGCAGAAACCGTCCCCGGTCGTTTTCAAAATTGCATCTTCCAGGGCAATACCTTCGTTACGCCAAACTACTATGCGCTATATCCATCCCTGACTTTTGAAAATTGTTCGGTGGATTATCCGGATAGCTCTTATTTCCCACCTAATGTTACCTGCATTAATACATTGTTTAATCAGGATCCGCTTTTCCGGGATGCAGCCAATCATGATTACACCCTTCTTCCCTGCTCTCCCCTGATCAACGCCGGCACAAATGCGGCAGTGGTGGATATTCCCACGGATATTACGGGCGCACCGCGCATTCAGGGAGGGCGTGTAGATATCGGCGCTTTTGAGGCTCCGGCCTTCGCCCTGGCAACAGTACCGGAGGTAAAACCTGCCTGTACAGGAACGTCCAACGGCAGCATATCCATACAACCGGCATTCGGATGTGAACCGCTTGAGTACCAGTGGTCGCCGCCGGCAGGCACTGGCCCGGAGCTGAACGGATTGCCTCCCGGTGATTACGTCTATACCGTTACGGACGGAAAAGGGAGGCAAATTACCGATACGCTGACCATTCCACTTGCACCGGCTCCGGATGTTTCGCTGCAAGCAACGGATATAACCTGCGGTTTACCTGTAGGCGGAACCATAACGTCCAGTATTTCATCCGGCGCCGCTCCGTTTCACTACCAATGGCTCCCTATTGCTCCGGATACCGCCACACTCACCCAGTTACCCCCAGGCGCGTACGCGCTCACCATCACAGATGCCAATGGATGTCTGGATTCTGCTGCCGCGCAGATATCGCTCGTGGGGGCCATCACTTTACAGGTATCCGGACAAGGCATCAGCTGTTTCGGTTTGGAAGACGGATGGCTGGCGGCCACACCGGTTACGGGGGCATCTCCGTTTGCCTGGAACTGGTCCGGCTGGCCCGGTACGGATTCACTGGCGCAGCCGCTGGGCCCGGGCGTGTATGCAGTGACGGTGTCGGATGCCTACGGTTGTTCCGCTTCGTTTGCTTTTCCGCCCATGAACCAGCCTGATTCGCTCTGGGCCACGGCCGCCGCCAGTCCGCAAACCGATCCGGATGTGCCCAATGGCGGCGCTGCCGTTACCGGTGTGTTCGGCGGTATGCAGCCGTACAACTTTGAATGGAACACCGGAAGCACCCAGCAGGCCATTGCCGGCCTTGCCGCAGGCAGCTACACGGTTACGGTGATGGACAAAAACGGCTGCGAAACCGCAGTGGAGGTAACGGTGCAACTGATCGTCGGCACAGACCATCCGGAGCAACGGGCGTTTTTGATTTATCCCAATCCAGCTGTTGACTGGGTATCGGTGCTGTTGCCGGAATCAATCCGGGCAGGCGCCATTGAGGTGCTGGACCTCTCAGGCCGGATATTGCTTTATGCGCCAATTATGGGCAATCCGACGTCATTGAATCTTCAGACCTTGCCATCTGCTCAATACCTTATTCGGGTGCAGGACGAGAAGGGGAAGGTGGTGTTTTTGGGAAGGGTGGCGAAGAGGTAGGGCGACTTACGACGTACGACTTACGACTGACGACTTGCGACTTGCGACTGACGACTTGCGACTGACGACGTACGACTGACGATTTGCGATTTACGAAGGGTGGCGGCTCTGCCGGAATCCCGGGCGCAGCGCCTCCCTTCGTAAATCATGTAATCATGTAATCGTCACTCGTCAATCATATACCTTCCCAGCTCTGTCTGCTCCATCAAATGCTTGCCTTCCGGCAGGATGACAAAACGAGCGCCGGGAATGAGTTCGGCTACTTTGCGACTTTCGGCTTCCGTGACCACGTTGTCCAACGCGCCCCAGCCGATGGTTACGGGGCATTTGATCTCGGCGAAGGCGGATTCGGGCAGGCCGTTTCCTTGTCCCAGCTCGTACAGAAAGGCGGCGGTGTCGCGACAAAGGTCTTTCCAGCGTTCGGGGCCGTGTTGTTGGGCCAGGGAGGCTGCCAGGGGCGGCGCCTTGGCTTCGATTTTTTCCGGATCGAACATGCGGCTCATGCCCGCAGCCACTTCCGGGTTCCAGTCGAGCTTGGTGCCGTAGGTTTTGATGCTGCGCAGGCGCTCTGGATGCTTCCAGGCCAGCCACAGACCCAGGTAACCGCCCATGGAATACCCGAAAATATCAGCTTGAGCCATGTTTCTGCTGTCCAGCTCCTGGATGACGGATTCGGCAAATCCGGCCATGCTGAAAGGGCCGTTGGTGGGCACACCGCCGTGTCCGGGCAGATTCAGAGCCACCGAGCCTGGCCGGGCCGACAGGTATTTTTCAAATGAGGCGGCACTGCCCAATGCGCCGTGGAGGAAGATGGTGTTCATGGGAATAAGGAGGTTGTTTTATAGGAGGCGTGGCGTTTTTTTCACCGCATAGGCGCAGAGGCGCGGAGAGGGATAGGAGGTTTTTCCCTCGGCGTCTCTGCGCCTCAGCGGTAAAAAAAACTATAACCCGTATTTATCAATCAAATACACCAGAGCGGCCATACTGGCAGCGCCCAGCTCGAGTTCGCGTTTGTTCACCTTGTCGAAAGTATCGGTTTCGGCGTGGTGGTAGTCGAAGTAGCGCTGCGAATCCGGGGTGTAGCCGCTCAGGAGTCCTTTCATGCCGCGCAGCGGACTGATGTCGGCCCCGGAACCGCCTTTGGTGAAGCGCAGTCCGTAGGGCTCAAACAGGGGCTCAAAGGTCATTAGCTTGTCGAAAAACTTCCCGAATACGGATTCGTCGCCCTCAAAGGAAAAGCCTCTCGGGGTAAAGCCGCCGGCATCGCTTTCAATGGAGGCCAACGGATACTCGCCTTTGCGCTCGGCTTCTTTGGCATACGCCTTGCCGCCGCGCAAGCCGTTTTCTTCGTTCATGAACATCACGCAGCGGATGGTGTGGCGCGGTTTGTACCCCAGGTTTTTCAGTACGCGCAGCACATCCATGCACTGCACAATGCCCGCGCCGTCGTCGTGCGCCCCATGGCCCACGTCCCAGCTGTCGAGGTGCCCGCCCACCAGAATGACGTCGTTGGGGCGTTCGGAACCCCTTATTTCGCCGATGACATTGTAGGAGGGCGCATCCGGCAGGGATTTGCATTGAAGCTGCATGGAAACCTTCAGCTCGGGGTCTTCTTTCAGGGCCTTGCTCAGGTTTTCGGCGGCCAAGGTGCTGATGGCTGCTGCCGGAATTTTCTGGTAGGCGGAGTCATAGATCATGGTTCCTGTGTGCGGGTAATCGTCGATACGCATGGTCACAGAGCGCACCAGTACAGCCACTGCGCCGTATTTGGCGGCACGGGAGGCGCCGCCCACGCGCTGGTCCACACAGCCGCCATAGGCTTCAAACGTGCGGATTTTGGTGGGATCCATGGGTCGGTTGAAAAACACAATTTTACCCTTCAGGCCTTTCGCGCCCAGGGATTCGAGTTGGTCCCAGGATTTGATCTCCACCACTTCGGCCTGTACTTTGCCGGGAATGGAGCCGCCCAGGGCCAGGGCTGCCATGGGGAAGGAGCGACCTTTTTTCGAACCGATCACCTTCACCTGTTCTTTTTCCCCGCGCACCCAGTGCGGTACCATGCAGGGTTGCAGCCAAACGGAATCCAGGCCGAGGGTATCGAGCATGGATTTGCCCCATTCCACCGCCTTGGCAGCGCCCGCGCTGCCGCTGAGTCGGTGGCCGACGTTCAGGCTCAGGTATTCCAACCAGGAGTAGCAACGGCCCTCGGTGAGGCTGTAATCGTATATTTTGTCCACAAACTGGGCGTCGGCCTGAAATTCCCTGGTTTGGGAAACTGCCGACGGGCTTAGTGTAAAAACGAAATAAAGGGTGCAGCTGATACCCTTTAGCATGGAGAGAAATGACAAGGAATTTTTCATGTTCGGAGAAAAATAAAATAATGTGCAGCGTGAGAGGTTCGCACAGGAGTTATTTGAAAAATTTTCATTTGTTATTTTATTTCAGGTTTCCGGGTTTTGAAAGAATAAACATTGAGGAGGCTGCGCTGATTCCTACTGAAAAATTTTTTGAAAAAAATTTTTTCTGCTTGTTGTAAAAACGACACAAACCCCTTTACCTTTGAGGCACGAAATCAATTTCACGTTAAGAATAATTTGGTTTTATTTGGTTAGGGCTGAGGTAGTGCTGTGGTGGCACTGCCTCATTTTTTTTGTCCCAACGTGAACTGCCTTTACTTTCAGGCTGTTTTTGCTGTTCAAATATTTCACATGGGCAAGGTTCGTATTGATAAATGGCTCTGGAGCATCCGGATTTTCAAGAGTCGCACACTGGCAACCGATGCCTGCAAAGGCGGCAAGGTGAAAGTGGGCGGCCTGTCCGTCAAACCCTCCTATCTTATTTCAGAAGGGAATGTGGTGGTGGTGAAAAAAAACGGATTCAATTTTGAGTTCCGCGCCAAAACGCTGATCGAAAAGCGGGTGGGCGCCCCAATAGCCGTTACCTGCTATGAAGACGTAACCCCCGAAGCCGAAAAACAAAAATATGCCGACTGGTTCCTGAATGCAGCGCCCACCACAGAAAAAAGAGAGCGCGGCGCCGGTCGCCCCACCAAAAAAGAACGCCGGGAAATCGAGGAACTCAAAGACGTGGATCCGTTTGATTGGGATGATGAAGATTGACGTCTCACATCAACCCGAACATCTTGGCATATTTGAGCATCTCGCTCACATTGGAGATCTTCAGTTTGCCCGTCATCATGGCCATCATGGGGTTCAGGTCTTTGGAGAGCAGCTTTTCCAGTACATCGGCACTGGTGGTTACTTTGCATACCGGGTCGCCGGCCAGGCCTTCCGATACTTCGAATTTACCGTTGTCCAATTTTACGGTAAACATACCGGCATCGGCAATATCAAAATGAAACAAGGTGCTGAGGCCTTCAACCGCCTCCGGAGCCACTTTCTCTGGCAGGGAAAAAAGGAATTGTTTGATATCCATGTGTAAGTTGATTTACTAAAACTTAACGCAACGAACAGCGGCCATCCGGCAATTTTGGGGCAATTTTGCCCAAAGGTAAAACGGTGGCTGATATATGAAACCTATGTTACGGCCGGTGTTTGGGGAAATTTCCGGCGCCCTGGTATATCTTGGCAGCATGTTGCTGACTATTTTTTCTTTTTGGGCTTGCAAAAGCACGGAATTCCGGTCTGTTCAGGCGCCGAAAGGCTTCGATTGGCAAGGCCACCGCGGCTGCAGGGGCCTGATGCCGGAAAATTCCATTCCGGCTTTCCTCAAAGCGGTGGAGTTCAAACAGGTAGTCACGCTTGAGCTGGATCTGGCGGTGTCAAAAGACCTGCAACTGATCGTGAGCCACGAGCCCTGGTTTAATCCGGCTATTTGTCGCAAGCCCAATGGCGACTCCATTTCCACCCTCGAAGCGGAGAGCATCCTGTTGTATCAACTCACCGCGGCCGAAATCAGGGCCTACGATTGCGGCAGCATGGGCAATGCGCGTTTCCCCGGACAGCAAAAACTGGCCACTTACAAGCCGGTTTTCCGGGAGGTCGTCCAGGCCGTTCGCGCCGTTCACCCCGATATCCGATGGAACATTGAACTCAAGAGCAGCCCGGCCTGGGATGGACTCCGCCACCCGCCTGTTGACGAATTTGTGGCACTGGTGGTGCAGGAAATCAGAGCCCTGGGGCTTGAAAATCTAGTCACGGTGCAATCCTTCGACACCCGCGCCCTGCAAGCCTTGCACCGGCAGGCGCCGGAACTTCAGCTGGCCTACCTCATCGAGAATGCCGACAGCCTGGAAACCAACCTGGCCCGACTGGATTTTATCCCCCCCATTTACAGTCCGTATTATCTGGTGGTAGACAGCTCGCTGGTGGCAAAATGCCGTGCCCGCAACATGCGCCTGGTGCCCTGGACGGTCAATGATGTCAAATCCATGCGCCGCCTCATCCGTCTGGGAGTGGATGGGATTATTACGGATTATCCGGATTTGATTAAAAAGGTGTAGACTTACGACTTACGATGTACGACTTACGATTTGCGATGTACGATGTGCGACTTAGGGTGGAAGGCTTGCGATTTACGACTTATGACTTGC
>JADZFI010000348.1 GCA_020850025.1 Saprospiraceae bacterium | reverse complement strand
TGCTGGGGAACATCTCTTACCCATGTGTAGGCTTGATGTATAATGGCGGAACACCACAAAACGCCTGGATGTCGGAGCAGGATACCTTGTTTCCCTCCAATAATGTACCCATTGAAATTTTCACGTTCCCGGCTACCTATCTCCTTGATTATGATGGGGATGGGAAACGGGATCTGATTGCCGCACTGAACAACCCAACCAGCGGGGAGGACCGCAAAGGCGTTTGGCTATACGGCAACAAGGCCGCCGACCCCCAAAAACACCAGTTCGAGCTAGGGGTAAAAGGACTGTTCCAGGACGATATGATAGAAATCGGGACCGCTGCCCATCCGGCTATTGCGGATGTAAATGCCGATGGTTTGCTGGATTTGGTGGTGGGCAATTATGGCTACTATACCTTTGCCAATTCATCGGCTACTTTCACCAATGCGCGTCTGTTCCTTTACCTGAATATTGGAACTCCCACCGCTCCTGCCTTTGAGCTGGCCGATTCGGATTATGCCGGCTTGTCTCAATTTGCACCGGCGGATTATGACTTTTCTCCCACTTTCGGAGATATTGATGGAGATGGAGACCTGGATTTGTTGGTAGGGAACAATATTGGTGGGATTTACTGCTACCGGAACATCGCAGGCCCTGGCCAGCCCTTCATTTTGCAATATGATACCAACCCCATGTGGCTTGGGCTGGATGTCATAGGCTCTGTTTCGGCGCCTATCGTGTACGACCTGGACAACGACGGCTTGCAGGACTTGTTGGTGGGGGAACGTTCCGGCAACATCAACTTCTTCAAAAATACCGGCTCGCTCAACAATCCTGTTTATCCGGCATCTCCAACGCTGCAGAAAATAGGTCAGATAGATACCCGTATTCCACCAGAAGTTGTAGGATTCAGCACGCCGGCCGTCATTCAAACGCCTGACGGCCCAATCATTGTCACAGGCGCACAACGGGGGCATCTGGAGGCGTATTATCTGCAGGGCGCCACTCAGGATACCTTCCCGGCCATCTCCGTTAATTGGGGGAATATAGATGAGGGCAACCGCTCTCACCCGGCTTTTGCTGATCTGGACAACGATGGGATTCTGGATATGGTGATCGGTAACCAGCGCGGCGGACTGTCGCTTTACAGAACTGAACTTGCGGAAGTCAATGTGCCCCTGGTTACGAATCAACCCGATGTACCGCAGTTAAAAATCAGCCCCATTCCAGCACGTGCCTGGACGCACATAGACTGGCCGGTGCAGCATTCGGTACAATGGCAGGTGTTTAACGCTATGGGCCAGGTAGTGGCAACCGGTCAGGAAGAAAGTGGCTCGTTCAATATCGAGGTAAGAAATTGGGCGCCAGGCATTTACATCCTTCAGGCCGAGTCCAGAGGCATCAGAACGTCGGCAAGGGTGGTAGTTTTTTAGTGTTTTGGTGTTTGGGTGTTTTGGTGTTTTAGTGTTTTGGTGTTTTAGTGCAGCACTCTTATTGGGGGTATTCATTAGGGAAAAAGGAGATTTAGACCAGCGGTTCTACAAATACCGTCCAAACCAAAAACTATTGGAATGCTAACCACTGCTTAAACACCAAAACACCAAAACACCAAAACACCAAAACACCAAAACACTCAAACAGCTACCGGCGCCTTAATGGCTGGCCAGGGATCGTAGCCGATCAGCTCAAAGTCTTCGTATTTGAAAGAAAAGATATCCTGCACCTCAGGGTTGATCTTCAGGGTGGGAAGTGGACGCGGCTCTCGGGATAATTGCAGGTTCACCTGTTCCAAATGGTTCAGGTACAGATGGGTATCTCCGCCAGTCCAGACAAAATCGCCGGGCTCGAGATCGCAGACCTGGGCGATCATCAGGGTGAGCAGGGCGTAGGAGGCAATGTTGAAAGGAACGCCCAGGAACACATCTGCACTGCGCTGGTATAACTGGCAGCTCAGCTTTCTGTTGGCTACATAAAACTGAAACAGACAATGGCAAGGCGCCAGGGCCATTTGAGGCAAATCTGCCGGGTTCCAGGCAGATACTATGATGCGCCGGCTGTCGGGATTGGTCTTCAGGGTTTTGATCACTTCACTGATTTGGTCTATGGTTCTGCCGTCAGGCGCCGCCCAGGAGCGCCACTGCTTGCCATAAACGGGGCCCAGATTCCCATCGGCATCTGCCCATTCGTCCCAAATGCTCACGCCATGCTCTTTCAGGTATCCGATATTAGTTTCTCCTTTCAGGAACCAAAGCAACTCATGAATGATGCTTTTGGTGTGTACCTTCTTCGTGGTGAGCAAGGGAAATCCTTCCGCCAGATTAAACCGCATCTGGTAGCCGAAAACGGATTTGGTGCCGGTGCCGGTTCGGTCCGACTTTTCAGCGCCATGGGAAAGGATATGCCTCAGGAGATCGTGGTAGGCTTGCATAGTATAAGTTTTGAATTACTGCTGCTAAGGTCGGAAGTTGGCGCTTTTTAAATATAGAAATTTGGTTTGTTGTAAAAACTTGCCGTTTGGTGCATCCATTCCCCGTAAAATTTGTTCTTACGCCACTTGAAGTGTGCTCTATTTCCCGAAAAACTCCCAATTTTACCCCTCGTTTATCGTTCATAGTTACAACGTTTTCCAACGTGCAATTTTTATTCCCCGGATTTCTCGCAGCCCTGGCCGTCATTGCAGTGCCCATTGTTATTCACCTGTTTTATTTCAGGCGGTTCAAACGGGTGTATTTTACCAATGTCCGCTTCCTGAAAGAAGTAAAAGAAGAAACCAGTAATCGCCAAAAACTGCGCAACCTGCTAGTGCTGCTGATGCGCTGCCTGGCCATTGCAGCCATGGTACTGGCCTTCGCCCAGCCATTTATCCCGCTCAGTTCCGAGGCTAAAAAGGGTGAAACTGCTGTGTCGGTGTTTGTAGATAACTCCTTCAGCATGAATGCGCTGTCTAAAGATGCTCCGTTGTTGGAACTGGCCAAACAACGCGCTCGCGACATCATTGCAGCTTATCCGGTAACGGATCGCTTTCAGGTCCTGACCAACGATTTCGAAGGGCGGGATCAGCGACTCATCAGTCAGGAGGATGCCTTGGCGCGCATTGAGGAGATCCGGACCAGCCCGGCATCCAGGGATTTATCCAAAGTGCTGATTCGTCAGCAACAGTGCCTGAATACCGGTAAACAAGAAAACAGAGTGGCTTATCTGGTCAGCGATTTTCAGGAGAACGTTTCTGATGTGAGCCAATTCCGCGATTCCTTGCTCCAGGTTAAACTGGTGCCCATGCGCGCTGTGCAAGAGCGCAATGTGTCCATTGACAGTGCCTGGTTTGAAAGCCCTGTGCAGATCCTCAACCAGCCGGCCAATCTGCTCGTCAAACTCAGCAACCGGAGCGATGAGGAGGTGACAGATATCCGGCTCAGTCTGCGCCACGATGGCCAGACCAAACCGGTGGGCGCTATCAACATTCCGGCCCGGAGTTCACGGCTGGATACGGTTAGCTTTACCATCCTTCATCCGGGCTGGCATGAGGCTAAAGTGTCGGTAACAGATTACCCGGTACAGTTCGACGATGATTACTTCCTGTCGTTCTACGTAGCCGAGCGGATCAACGTGCTGGCCATCAATGGTCAGGCTGCCAATAAATACATCGAAAACGCCTTTTTGGGCGCCAAATACTTCCGACTGGATAATGCTGATGCCCGGGCGTTGGATTATTCCAGGTTTGGGGAGTATCAGTTAATTGTGTTGAACGAACTCAATGCGATATCCTCCGGTTTGGCCAATGAGTTGAAAACTTTTGTACAAAATGGGGGCAATGTGCTTGTATTCCCTGGACAGAGTGCTGAGCTGAGTTCTTATGATGGCTTGATGCAGCAGTTCGGAGCGGGCAATTTGGGTGCATTCGATCCTGCGCCTCGTCAGGCGAGCCAGATCAATACCGAGGAGTATGTTTTCAAGGATGTCTTCCTAAACAAAAGCGCCAATTTACGGCTGCCTGCCACTCAGGGAAATTTCCGTCTGGCGCAGGGTAGGGGAGAGCATATCCTGACCTACCGCGACGGATCTGCCTTTTTGGCAAAATATGCGCTTGGCGAAGGCGCGCTTTATGTTTGTGCAGCGCCGTTACAGGAACAAGTGAGCGATCTGGTGCGCAATGGCGAAATTTTTGTGCCCATGTTGTTCAAGATGGCCATCGCCGGAGCCAAGGGCAGGCAAATAGCCTATACCATCGGCAAAGACGAGGTTCTGGAAGCCAAACACAGGGTGTCGGCATCCGGAGAGTCTAATTACAAACTCAGGATGGTGCAGGAAAACGCTGCCCAAACGGCTAAAGAAGCATCGGAAGGAGTGGAGTTTATTCCGGAGCAGCGCATTTTCGGCTCAAAGGTATTGCTCACACCCGGTACTCAGGTGCGCGACGCCGGATGGTACCGACTCCACTTGCAGACGGATAGTACATTGGCAGAATACGCTTTTAACTACGACCGTAGGGAAAGCGACCTCCGTTTCATTGCTGATGAGGTACTGGCTAAAAATCTGCCCTCCAACATGACCGTGATGACAGCCAATGCCGAGGCGAACTTTTCTCAGGTAGTGAACGAACAGGAACGCGGCATAGTACTCTGGCGCTGGTGTGTCATATTCGCCCTGCTTTTCCTCGCCCTGGAAGTACTGTTTCTAAGGCTGTGGAAAGTGTAAGCACACCGTCCACCGTCTACCGTCTACCGTCTACCGCCCACTCCCCTTCCCCTACCGGCTCTCTCCCGGTAGACAAATGAGTATTATTTCCGCCAAGATCCCAGACATGCAGATAGGCAGGCGCTTCATTGCGAAGCATATCCACTACATCGCGGAGTTCGGAACGGTGGAAATACAGGCGATAAATCCCCTGCTCATCGCTGTAGGCTGCCGGTAGTGCCTCTGATTCGGGCCTGAAATAAAGATTGCCAATGTTGACCCCTCCAATGTCGTAAAGATTAACTTTGGCACCCGAGGAAAAAAGAGCGATGCGGTACTTCTTGATTTCAAAAGTGGTGTAAGCCATAGGATGAAATGGTTTAAAGCTTGAAAAAATAGATTTGATTACAGCATCCCTCGTTTATAAATCCACCTTAAAAGTACGTTTCAATTAGAAATAAATCAAGAGCTGCGCCAAGTTTCTTAACAATATTTTAAACCACCCTCCATTAAACCACTGTACAGTCTCGTGGTCTATGTATGTGTTCTCCGGCCGGTAAACCTTTTTACACCAAACCATTCATTACACAAAAAATATTCGATTCATGAAAAAGTCTGTTTTGTTTCTGACTGCCCTTTTACTTGCCGTTTTTGCCCTGGAATCCTGTCGTAAAAATGACAACAACGATGTGGCCATTGCAACAGCCGAAGACCTCTCCGCCAATGAAGACTACACGGAACAAATTGACCTGGACGCCGATATTGCCGTAGAAGAGCGCGGTGGCGGCCCATGCCCAACGGTTACCTTCGCTCAGCCTGAGGGTACCTGGCCCAATTCCATCACCATTGATTATGGCGCCTCTTGTACCCGCCCTGACGGACGCGTGCTGAGCGGTAAAATCATCATCAATCAAACTGCTGAAATCCGCACCCCGGGTGCTGTGCGCACCATTACGCACGAAGACTTCTTCGTAGACGGCGTAAAAGTGGAGGGTACCCGCACCTGGACCAATAATGGTCAAAATACGGATGGGTTCTGGTCGTACACCAAGGTGGCTACCGATATGAAACTCACCTTTGAAGACGGCTCCTCAACTACCTGGAACAAGACCCGCACCAGCGTGCTGATTGAAGGCGGCAATACCCCAACGCACTGGGACGATGTTTGGAGCAGCACAGGCAGCGCTTCTGGCACAAACCGCAATGGCGTGGATTACACTGCTAACATCACCGAGCCGCTCATCAAGCGTGCTTCCTGCCGCTGGATTTCCTCCGGGGTTATTGAGTTCAGCTCCGGCATACGCACCCGTACGCTCGACTTCGGCGATGGCGCCTGCGACCGCTTCGGTACACTTACCCTGGCCAACGGTGATTCCTATACCATCCGTCTCCGCAGGTAAAAGGCACGAAGCTGAACACTAAGGCGCAAAGGCACTAAGGCGCTAAGTTTTTGCAGCTTCGCTGCATCGCCAAACACAAAGGGCCGGCAGAATGCCGGCCCTTTGTGCCTTAGAGTCTTCGCGCCTTTGTGCCTTAGAGTCTTCGCGCCTTTGTGCCTTAGAGTCTTCGCGCCTTTGTGCCTTAGAGTCTTCGCGCCTTTGTGTCTTAGTGCCTTAGTGCCCTACTTCGAGCCTTCCAAAATCATTTTGGTGTGCGGTATCCCATCCTCCAGGTATTCCTCACCGGTTGAGCGGAACCCGAACTTCTCATAAAACTTCAGCAGATAAGTCTGTGCCCCAATCTTGATGGGCTCGTTCCCGAAAAGTTCATAGCATCTGCGGATGCTTTCTTCCATGAGCAGGATGCCGGCGCCGCTGCCACGCGCTGCCGGGGAACTTACCACACGTCCAATGGAAACATATTCCGGGTAGGACACACCTTTGGGCAACAGGCGTGTATAGCAGATCAGTTTTCCGTGCTCATCCCGGCCCATGAGATGATGACTCTGCAAGTCCTTACCGTCGCAGTCCTGGTAAGGGCAATTTTGTTCCACTACAAAGACCTCTTGCCGGAGTGCAAGAATCTCGTAGAGGGCATAAGGCGACAGCTCGCTGAAAGGAATGCAGATAAACTGAATCATGACTCTTTTACAAAAGTAGGCAATCCAATAGAAAACGGGCGGCCCGAATTATCGAACCGCCCGCTGTTGGAACGCTGAAGCGCTCCTTTATTATTTTCCTGCTTTCAAAGCACGTGGAATTTCAATGGATGCAATTGGCACAGCACCTGGATTGGTGATCTCCACACCTTCTACCAGAGAGATGTCGCGGATACGAAGGGTAGAGCCCAATTCCATGGCCGTGATGTCGGCATGGATTTCGTCTACCACCTTGTCGGGAGTAGTCATGATGTTCACAGAGCGCATACGCGGGATGAACTTGCCACCAGCTTTAACGCCAGGAGCCTGACCTGCAAAACGCAGCGGGACCGTAGCCTTGAACTTGATGCCAGGAACCAGCTCGAGGAAGTCAATGTGCAAGACTGCCTCTGAAACCGGGTGAAACTGAATGTCCTTCACAATGCACTTGTGGGTGGTACCGTTCAGATTGATCTCGGCCAGCTTGAATTTCGGCGTGAAAATGAGCGGACGGATTTCCGCCGCATCAAGAGTGAACTGTGTGGGATCGCCACCGCCGCTCTTATACATAATCGCCGGAACTTGACCGTTGCGACGAATTTTGGTTGCCTCTACTTTGCCGGAATTCTCTTTCCGGTGACCCTGCAATGCAATGATTTCCATTGTTTTATGCGCTAAAAAGTGATACTTCTTTCAAAAATGCCCGCAAAGGTAGGTAATGCCAGACCAATTTTCCAAAGGTCTGATGAAAAAAGTAGGGAGAAAAAAGCGAAAACTCTAACTCAGCCGCCAAATCCAGGCATTGTCGCGTGTCCGGCGCATTTTTTTAACCTTTCCGCTGTTTTCAAGCTCCTGAAGTTTTTGCTGAACACTAACAGTATCCAGTTGGGTGTCTTTGGCGATCCCTTCCGCTGTTCTGAAGGCAAAACGTCCGGACCGCAAAACATTCAGAATTTTTTGCTCTTCACTTAAAGCAGGTGCCGCTGATTTGGTAGCACCGGGTTTGAACGACTCAAATTCAGAACCATCAGATTCGCCAAAAGCAGGCACTGAAGCTGGTTCGTCAGCCGGATCAGAATTCTGCGACACCAATACATCAGTCGTCTCTGTGAGTTCCTCCTGTTTTTGCTTGACCTCCTTCATCTCCTGGAGCAGTTTGTCGCCCAGCGATTGCAGAAATTTGGAGGAAAAGATGGCAGCAATCGTGCAAAAGCCAAAAAATACAAAATGTGCTATGACATCTTTGTTCAAACATTCTGTCATCAAATTGCTTGAAACCGTTTTCAGGAACAGAGGTACAGTTGCGGCCGCCGTCAGTCCCAGCAGTACCGATTTCCGGAAACCCGCCCCGTTGGCTTGCTCCATGTAATAATTGGCCGTACCGCCTAGCAGACCGGCTGCAACAATGATGCCTACAAGTATTCCGATGCCCATATGAAAAATCCGGTAAGTTGCCTCAAATGTAGGGTCAGTTGAGTAAATGTCTGCTTCTCAGGAAGAAATAATCTCGAAACAGGCTAAATCAAATCCCTCAATACAATCTGTTTTTTCATCACTTGCCCATCGCGCTTAACCGTAACTTTTACTTTTTTGCCGGGTTTTTGTTTCAACAATTGTTGCAATTCCTCAAGGGTACGCATACCGGCAGCCCAGAAGCCAATGCGCAAGATCCGATCGCCCGCTTTTATCCCCACCTCATCGGCCGGCGACCCGGGTAATACATTCAATACGGTAAAATAATTCAGGTTCAGACCCGAGGCAATAAGGCTCATGCCGCTCCGATCATACACAAATTCTTTTTTGACCCCTCTGGTGGGTTTAATCCACAGGGTAGCGGCATGGTAATCAATGCATATCTGAAAACGACTTAACATGGCATTGCCAATCAATCCGTTTCGCCCATTGAGATAACTCAAATCCTGGGAGGTATCTACCGTTTGAAAATAGGTGATGATGTTTTGTTGTTCCATAGCACCCAAGGGCATGCTGGGTATACGCCCCACAAATCCTTCCAAATAACCGCCCAATCCCATTCCGATATTAGAAGGAATAGCATTAGAGGAGGGTTGAATGAGCGGATGCGTATTGGTAAACAACATAAGTGGCATGCCGGCGCCTGTGTCAACGAGTAGTTTTGCGGAGGCGCTGGTGTCAGACCTCAGCCGGGCTTTGGTATTCAGATAAATTTTATTGCGGTATATCTCTGCCGGCAATGATTCAAAACCATGCTTTTCAGGATGGTAGCTATTCCGTTCAAACAAGCTTATGATACGCTTTTGGTAATTGATTTTTACCAGATAGTTGGAAAATACCTTGCCGGCCAGGATGCCGTGTACATCCACTCCTGCATACTCCTCAAAACGAAAGTAATCATCCTTCAATACCAAAATATCTTCCTGTCTGGCGATTACTTCCTTTCCCATTATCTGCAACCGGATATTTCTGGCCAAATAGGCAATCAGCTCGGTCGTCAGGTCTGATCCCTTTACTCTGAATTCCCGATCATACCGAACCTGTAGAATATCACTGATTTCGCGCTTGGTGAGTATGGTATGCTCTGC
>JADZFI010000347.1 GCA_020850025.1 Saprospiraceae bacterium | reverse complement strand
TGTTTGCTCTGGCCAATGAAATAGTACAATCCTGTGGCTATCCCCAGAAGTGCAACAATGGCAATCAGGATTCTTTTAGTCTTTCCCTGCCCTTTGCCAGGGCTTGGTGTCGGTTTTTTGGCTATTATTTTGGGTGTAGTTTTTTTACTCATGTGGCGTAGGAGCTGTTACATTAGTGGGAATATACCTGAATAGGTCCATTGTTGTTGGCAACCAATATGGTGGTTTTACCACCTGCGCTTTTCAGCATCGCGAGATCTCGGGCTTCATTCATGGCCCAAAAACCACTCATTGTATTATCTACCCAGGTAAAATGTCCTTTTCCATCTCCGGCAAGGAAAGTGCCATTGCCGGCATTACAGGGGTTTGTTTCAACCTCAAGTCCATATTTATTTCCGGCCAGTAAAATATCCATGTGGCCGTCTTTGTTGAAGTCATGACAAATGATTCCATTGGCTGGCGACATTTGAGCCTGGACGGGCAGTGGTTTTTGCACAAATTTGCCGCCTGTATTTTCCCACCAGCAATGCTGAAAAGTGGTCATTTTCAGGGTTAATCCTTCCTGAATATCTTTCTTGGGCCATATGTCCCATATTTCAGCTTTTGCGTAATCTTTATGGTACAGGAAACGTTTTTTCAGTGCAGGCATTTGTTTGACCAAGACAGCCCGTTGCATCAAAGGATGGATCTTGCCTTGCTCAGAATAGGCCACTATCGGATCAACCGTTCCATTGTTGTCAAAATCCTTGGCAAAACAATAAAAGGGTGCATCTGCTGAGGCTGTGTACCGGGTATTCAAACCAAGATTACCGGTTACCAGATCCAGATCGCCATCCTGATCCAGATCTGCTACCACCAGCCTGTTCCAGAAGCCCTCTGTGTTGTTCAGTCCAAATTGCTCGGTGACATTAGCGAGCTTGCCGTTGGTCAGTTTATATACCATAACGGGCATCCATTCACCCGTCACTATCAGCTCTTTTTGTCCATCTTTGTCCAGGTCGGCCCAGCTTAAATCGGTAATCATTCCGCATTGTTCAAACGATCCGGCAACCTGACTGGTAACATCCGTGAATTTCCCTCCATTGTTTTGTAAAACGACGCTTCGTGGCGTTAGGGGCCATTTTTTGGGCAGCACTCTACCACCGATGAATAAATCAAGGTCGCCATCACCATCGTAATCATGAGCTGCCGAGCGAAGGGCCAGTTCCTTAAACACCGGAAGCGCATCGCTTGCTTTTGTGAAATTTCCACGGCCATCGTTCAGGTATAACCTGCACTGATACGCCGCGTCTGAATTGGCATCCGGGCCACCACCTACCACAAAAAGATCGGGGTCTTTATCCCCGTCGGCATCAAAAAACAAGCCCCCGTGGTCTTCATACAATCCGTCCTCTGCCGTCAGAGCAACGGAAGTCTCCCGGAAGCTGCCATTTGAAGTCTGCAGATAAATAGCACTAGGACTGTCAAAGGCATTACCAATGAAAAAATCATCCAACCCGTCTGCATTGACATCCGCCACTGCCATGATCGGACCCAGATCAGTTAAAGTCCATGGGTTGAGCAACCACTCTTCAAAGTCATTGAAGGGGTTCTCCTTGTGTATAAATGTAAGCCCGGAAGCCTTTGCTTCCTGCTCATGGAAAATGGATTCTTTAGAAAGGGTAGGAGGAGCCAGGTGAGCAATGTATCCGGAGGCGTCTGTGTATTTCAGTTGAAGACGCTGGTTGGTTGGTACATTGGTCAGCACCTGAAACTTGCCGTCCGGCCATCTGATGGTTAATTTGTCCACCTGAGAAACCTGCCCTACACCAAAATGGATCAGATGCTCAACAGAGGAAAATATTCCGTGATTGGGGTTTAGTTCCTGATACTGCTTAACTCCCTGATATTCAATCAATGCTGAAGCTCCAATTGCAAAAGGATTGCCAGGGTTTCCTTGTAGTTTCGCTTGCAAATAGCGACCCCTTCCTTCCTCTACGCACAGATTTTTATACACAAATGCCGGGTCTTCCAGGTTATTTACCACCAGGTCCAGGTCACCATCGGCATCAAAATCTGCCCAGGCGCCACCACTTGACCAGGAGCCTTTCATCGTCATCCAATCACCAGATTTTTCTTCAAATTGCCAGTTGCCCTTGTTTTGATAGATCAAATTGCGCACCTTGTATTCTGCCAACTTATCCAGGAAAATGAGTGCACTTTTTGATTTGTCGGCCCTGACCTTAAGCACATCTGGCAAAAGGAATTCGGAGTAATCCCGGTGGGTGACCTCTCTTCGGTAGCCGTTGGAAATGTGAAGGTCTTTCCAACCATCATTATCCAGATCTACAAACAGGCTGCTCCAGGACCAATCGGTTTTGTAAAGGCCTGTCAGACAAGCTATGTCGCTAAAGGTACCATTGCCATTGTTGCGTTGCAGCACATTCCGGGCAACAGATTTTGGATACCCTGCCTGCACCATAGTTAGATACCTGCTGAGATCATTGGTGGTTTTGAGCAGCTTTTGACGGTAATTGGTCATTGGGAGCATATCTACCGTCAGCAAATCCACGCGGGTATCATTGTCAAAATCCATCAGTTCGGCGCCCATGGCACTCATGCTGTTATGCCGGAAATGCCGGGTCATTTGGTCGGTAAAGCCACCCTTTTGGTTGTTGATGAAAAGGTTGTCCGGCTGCACAAAATCGTTTCCTACATAAATATCCGGCCAGCCATCTCCGTTAATATCGGAAACAGATACGCTCAGGCCAAAGCCAAGATTCTGGATTCCGGCGCTTTTTGATGCATTGACGAATTTACCGTTTTCGTTGCGGTAAAAATTATCGGAATCATGTTCAACTTGAGGATCCAGATTGGGAACCAGTGTTTTACCGTCCGGACCATATTTAAGCACCAAATTGTTGGCGTGGTCCAGGTTGGTAGGGTGATTGATCACATAACAATCCAGATCGCCATCATTATCCGCATCAAAAAAATTAGATCCTGATGCCGGGCTGCGGTCTGCAAGCCCGTATTCCTTGGCTCGTTCTGTAAAGGTCAGATTCTGGTTGTTGATAAACAGACGAGTTTCTCTGCCTTGGGGTTCAGGACCGGCCCTGCACACAAAAAAGTCGAGCCATCCGTCAGCATTGACGTCAGCCGCCGTTACTGCCGTTTCAAACCCATCTTCACTGCCCACTCCGGCCGAGTCTGTGATATCCTTGAATTTGAAATTACCCTGGTTGAGATACAGCCGGTTTTTGCCGCTGGTACTAATAAAATACAGGTCAGGTAGTTGGTCGTTGTTTATATCGGCTACCGCAACACCACCGCCATTATACTGGTTGATATTCGTGAAGATGTTGTTCGTGGCATCTTCAGTGATTTGATTTGCGAAATCAATTCCGGTCTCGTCCGGCGACAATAATTGTAGAAGCGGTTTTTGGGCGGTTAAAGTTTTTTCGGTTCCGGAGTCTTCCCTCAAGTCCACTTTGCCAGAACCTTGCTTTTTTGTCATCCAAAAATAGGCGAGCGCTCCCAATAAAACCAATCCTAACACCAACCATAAGTAGAACCTTCCACCACTAGAGGTAGAAGCTTGATTTTCTAATTTTTTGCTGCGGTTCATCCCTGTTTTTTTGCTCATGTCAATAAAAGTCTTAATTCCGAATACACCAGTTGGGTACGGAAGCCGAGAAAATAGCCTCAAAACACAGGCTCGAGAAATCAGATTACAGAGAGATGTTCCATCGGATTATACACCCTGTATTCCTGTTCACATGCTGAACAGGAACACAGGGAAAGCTTATCATTTAGTTCCTGGCAACTACTATTTTAACCCTCTTAAAAAAAGGGCAAAACTTTAATTCGAAACAGGGCTTGCCGTTTATTCAAAAATTTGCAGGGCGCTGTTATTGTTTGCTACAACAAAAATGCGCTTTCCGCCGGCGCCTTTTAACATCACCAGATCACGCGCCTCCTTCATCGCCCAAAATCCGCTTTCCAGGTTGTTCACCCACGTGAAATTACCTTTCCCATCGCCGCTAAGGAATACTCCGTTGCCTGCATCACATCGTCCACCCTCTATCTCCATTCTGGATTTATTACCGGCTAAAAGGAGATCTACGTTTCCGTCGCCATTCAGATCCTCGGCTATAATGCCTTGAATCACACTAATTTGTGCCTGATGTGGTAAAGTTCTGCGTACGAATTTGCCATTTTGATTCTCCCACCAGCAGGTCTCCAGATCATACGCCACCAAATGCAGGGCAGCGTCAAGATCATTCTTGGGAAATACGTCCTCAATAGTGGCTACAGCCCAGTCTTTGGCATAAAGAAATTTCTTTTTCAGGCTGGGTATCTGTTTAACAATGTTTTCCTTCTGTGCCATGGGGTAATTTTTATCCCCCTCGTACATGGTCATAATGGGGTCCAGAGTGCCATTGTTATCAAAATCTTTGGCAAAGCAGCCCAGTGGGCCATCCTTGCTGGC